>NZ_WVUG01000150.1 GCF_017614965.1 Streptomyces griseorubiginosus
AACCGGGTCGTGGCCCAGCAGGGCGAGTGCCTCGCGGACCAGATCGGCGTGCCGATCCCCTGGGGCGTGACCGACGTCGGACCGGAATGGCTCGTCGAGAGCAATGGCGGCCCTGTAGGCGGCGAGCAGCAGGGTGCGGTCGTCCGCGCCCGTCGGGTCGGAGGGGGAGTGCAGGAGGTGCCGGCACAGTGCGGGCAGCTCGTCGTCCGCACCGCCGCCGTCCGCCCGGGCCTCGGTGGCCGAATCCAGCGTGCGTGCGAGGCGGACTATCTGGTGGTCGATGTCGCTGTCGCGGGACTCCACCAGTCCGTCGCTGTAGAGCACCAGCAGCGCCGGCTCCGGCACCTTGAGCACGGTCGCCTCGTAGTGCCCGGTGCCGAGCCCGAGGGGCAGGCCCGCGCCGACCAGGGGGACCGGGACAGTGCGCCCGTCGGGCCCGCGCAGCAGCGGGGGAGGGTGACCGGCGCCCACCAGGGTGCACAGGCCCCGGCGGGCGTCCCACTCGGCGTAGATGCAGGTCGCGAACGAGGCGCCCGGAGTCGCGCAGGCGAGCGCGTCGAGCCGTCGTACGAGCTCGTCCGCCGGCAGGTCCAGCGCCGCCAACGTCCGTACTGCGGTGCGCAGTTGGAGCATCGCCACGGCCGACTCGGGGCCGTGCCCCATGGCGTCCCCGACGATCAGGCTGACCCGCCCGTCCGGCCGCTCGAGCACGTCGTACCAGTCACCACCGATCACCGTGTCCGGCCCTGCGGACAGCGAGCCGTGGGCGACCCGGCAGCCCTCGAACTCCTGCAGCGGGCCGCGCGGCAGGCTGTTGCGGATCGCCAGCGTGGTGCGCCGCTCGTGCTCGTAGCGGCGCGCGTTGTCCAGCGCGACGGACGCCCGGGCGGCCAGCGCCTCCACGGCCGTCACCTCAGCCGGCTGGAAGGCCCCCTGCGCCGGACCCCGGGTGCAGACCACGAACCCCAGCGTGACGTCCCGCAGCCGCAACGGCACCACCAGGAAGGAGGCCACCGACAGCAAGTCCCGGATCCGCGCCTCGCCGTCGCCGGAGGCGATCAGCCGCCTCGCGGTCTGGACGTCGACGGCGTCGAGCAACTGCGTCTGCCCGGAGACCAGCGCGCGGGCGTGGGGCGTCCCGCGCGGGAAGACGATCACCTCGCCGACCGGCAGGGCGGCCTCCCAGTCCTCGTGCGCGTCCGCTCCCACCCGCAGCGCCAGTCGGCGCGCCTCGATCCGGGGCGGGTCCGCGGTCAGGGACGCGCTCTCCCCTCGGCGCCAGCGTTCCAGCAGATACACCGAGGCCGCGTCGCAGAAGCCGGGCGTCAGCGCGTGCGTCAACTGGCTTCCGGTCAGCCGGAGATCGAGCTCCGTGCCGATCACGTCTGCGGCGGGCGAGAAGACCGACCGGCGGAGCGAGGGCTGGGCGGGTATGTCATCGGTACGGCTGCGCGGTTCGTTCCGCAGGGTCGTGCCTTTCCGGGTGGGGGGCTCCGGCCGCGCGGCAGGTCAACGGGGCGCCGTGCGTCGCAGGCAACTATATGATGGTGCGTCAAGATCCATTACGGGGAAGGATGTTGTGGTGTCCGACAGCACAGATCAAGAGCCCGGAACCGATCCCGACAAGGCCAGTGTCGCCCGGATGTACGACGCCATGCTGGGCGGCCGGCACAACTTCGCCATCGACCGCGAGGCGGTGGCCGCCTTCTCCGCCATCGACCCCCAGGTGCGCACGCTGGCCCGCGCCAACCGGGCCTTCCTCGGCCGCGCCGTGCGCTTCCTTGTCGACTCCGGGGTACGGCAGTTCATCGACCTCGGCTCCGGCATCCCCACCCAGGGAAACGTCCACGAGGTCGCCCAGGCGGCGAGCCCCGGTGCCCGCGTGGTCTACGTGGACAACGACCCCGTGGCGGTCGCCCACAGCGCCTCCCTGCTGGCGGACAACCCCGACGCGGAGATCGTCGACGCCGACATCCGCCGGCCGGCCGACGTCCTCTCCTCCCCGCAGGTGCGCAAGCTGATCGACTTCGACCAGCCCGTCGCCGTCCTCATGGTGACGATCCTGCACTTCATCACGCCCGAGGAGAACCCGGCCGGGATCACCGCCGCCTTCCGGGACGCGCTGCCCGAGGGCAGCTGGCTGGCGCTGTCCCACGCGACGAACCAGGACCGTCCGGACACGGCCGCCGCGGTGGGCCGGCTGTACCGCTCCCGGGCCACCTCGCCGGTCACCGCCCGCTCCCACGACGAGATCCTCGGCCTGTTCACCGGCTTCGACCTGGTGGAACCGGGCCTGGTCCACGTCCCCCTGTGGCGACCGGACCCCGACGACGTGCTCCCGGACAATCCGTCGGAGTACTGGGTGTACGCGGGGGTGGGCCGCAAGCGTCCGTAGCCACGGAAGTGCGTCAGATGCGGGGCGGTGCCGTGCTCCGTCTGACCACCAGGCTCGTGGGGACCAGGTCCGTGCCCGGCCGGGCAGCGCCCCGGGCGCGGATCTGGTCCAGCGCCCCCTGCACACAGCGCCGGCCCACCTCCGCGAAGTCCTGGTGGACCGTGGTCAGGGGCGGGACGAAGAACGCGGCGTCCGGGATGTCGTCGAAGCCCACGACGCTGATGTCCTCGGGGACGCGGACGCCGAGTTCATGGAAGGCGCGCAGCAGGCCCAGGGCCATCTGGTCGTTGGAGGCGAACACGGCCGTGCAGTCCGGGTGCCGGGCGAGTTCCTGTCCGGCGGCGTAGCCCGACTCCGACGACCAGTCCCCGTGCAGCGGCGGCGGGACGGGGCGCCCCGCCTCTTCGAGTACCGCCCGCCAGGCCTGAGTTCGCCGCTGCCCGGCGAAGGACGTCTCGGGCCCGGTGACATGCCACACGGTGCGATGGCCGAGGTCCAGCAGATGCCGTACGGCCTTGCGGGCGCCGTCGGCCTGGTCGGTGTCGACCACGCTGTAGCGGTCGCCGGCGTCGGAGTCCACGACCACCACATGGACCCCGGGCGGGAGTTGGACCGTGCCGGTGTCCAGCAGATGGATCTCCATGATGACGATGACGGCGTCGACGGCCAGCTCGCCCATCCGCGTGAAGGCGCCCAGCACGTTGTCCTGGGTCGGCACGTCGATGGGGATCAGGGTGATCGCGTACCCCTCGGCCGCGGCCTGAGTGGCGATGGCCTCCACCGTACGGCTGTTGCCCGTCGAGGACAGGCTGAACAGGATCACGCCGATGGTGTTGAACTGGCCGTAGCGCAGCGCACGGGCCGCGCTGTTGGGCCGGTAGCCGAGCTCCCGCATAGCGGCCAGGACCTGCTCGCGGGTCGAACTGATCACCCCGGGATGGCCGTTGGACACCCGGGAGACCGTCTGCGAGGAGACGCCCGCCAGCTTGGCGACGTCCGCCATCGACACACGCTGTTTGCGGCGCCCGCCGGGCACGCCGGAGCCGCCCCGTTCCACCATGGTGTGCCTCCCTCGACCCGATTCCCTGACCCGATGCGCGGTGCACCGGATGTTACGCGTGGGAAACCTTGACGGCCGCTGAGGCGGATGTCACGATTCCGGCGCCGCCGAGTTTACGTAAACATCCGACACAGGGACGAGATGTTTACGTAAACATGCGGAGCGCCGAGCCACCTCTCGAAAGGGCACGTCGATGCGCAAGACCCCCACCGGAAACCGCCTCGCCTTCCGTCTGCGCGCCACCGGCGCGGCCGTCGCGATCGCCGCGGTCAGCGGCGCGATGCTGGCCGGCAGCCCCGCCTCCGCCGCGGCGCCGACCGGCACGAGCCAGTTCCGGGGCGTCAACTGGGCCGACCCCCGGGACAACTTCGCCGACGACTACCTGCAGCTCTCCGGCCTGTCGACCTCGGACAACTACGCTCAGACGTACGCCAAGTCGAGCCGGATCATCTCGGCCTTCCGCGCCAACCTCGGCGCCAACACCGTCCGCCTGCCGATCAACCCGTACACGGTCAACGGCGCCTACTGGAAGTCGTACCGCGCGGTCATCGACGCCGCCTCCGACCGCGGCTTCAAGGTGATCGTGTCCTACTGGGAGGGCACGGGCGACAAGCGGGACGGCTTCATCGACGACGAGGCCACCTTCTGGCCCATGTGGGACACCGTGGTCAAGGCCTACCAGCACGACCCGCGCGTCTACTTCGAGCCGATGAACGAGCCGCACGGCTACACCGACGCCCAGTGGGCCGACATCGCCGCGAAGTGGCTGGCGACCTACCCGTCCGTGCCGCGCAACCGCGTCTTCGTCAGCGGCGCCGGCTACAACGACCACGTCACCACGGTCTGCGCCGACCCGCGGCTGAAGGGCACCTACCTCTCCCTGCACCACTACGGCTTCTGGAAGAGCTACGCCACCTACGACCAGTGGGTGGCCGACCTCAAGGAGCGCCTCGGCGACTGCGCGAACCGCACGGTCGCGGACGAGTTCGGCGCCGAGATGACGACGGGCCTGAACTACAACGTGCCGACGCCGTCGAGCAACCCGATCAACTTCATCCAGGCCGACACCGACACCTTCCGCAAGCTCGGCATGGGCTCGGTGTACTGGCCCGGTCTGCGCACCGACGACATCTACTCGATGCAGAAGCTGACCGGCACCACCGACCGGCCCTGGCTGGAGACCACCAACCAGTCCGGCGCCGACCGGCTGGCCTGGGGCTGGGGCCGCGGCAAGCCCGTCAAGTCCTGACCGACTCCTCGCCACGACAGCCACCTGCGCCGGCTGTCGTGGCGAGGTCGCTCGGGGTGGGTGGCGCGGGGACGGGGGACGGTCCGGTGCGGCCGGCCGGCGGAATGCGACTCGGGTGGACGCGGGAGTAGGGGTGGCTTGTGGATGGGCCGCACCGGTGCTTCGACCCGCTGTGTGTGGAGCGTCGACGTTCCTCAGGCCGCCGGCTGTACCAGCCCGGACTCGTAGGCGAAGACGACCGCCTGCACCCGGGCGCGGGCGCCGATCTTGGCGAGGATGTGGCTGACGTGCGATTTGACGGTGGTCGGCGCGATGCACAGCCGCTCGCCGATCTCGGCGTTGGACCAGCCGGAGGCCACCGCGGTGAGGATGTCGCGCTCGCGCTCGGTCAGCGCGTGCAGCTCCGTCTCCCGGGTGAGCCGGCGGACGGGCTGCTGCTGCCGGACCGTGTCGATGAGGGCCCGGGTCAGGCGGGGGGTGATGACGGCGTCGCCGGCGGCCACCACCCGTACGGCGGCGGCCAGTTCCTCGGGCGTCGCGTCCTGCAGGAGGAAGCCTCCCGCCCCGGCGCGCAGGGCGGCGTAGGAATGCGTCTCGCAGCCGGCCGGGATGAGGACCAGGACGCGCTGCCGGCGTTCGCCGGGCAGGGTCCGCCGGGTGATGCTGCGGATGGCGTCGAGACCGTCCGCGTCGTCGACCCGGCCGCCCATGACCACGACGTCCGGCTGGAGTTCGGTGCTCATACGGGCCGCGTCGAGCGGATTCGCCGTCTCGCCGACGACGGTGAGATCGGGCTCGGCCGCGAGGAGCATCCGGAGGCCGAGGCGCTGCAGGGTCTGGTCATGGACGACGAGTACGGAGGTCATGGCGTGCTTCTCCTCTGAACGAAACGGTTTCGTTCACGTGGGAGCCAGCATAGTCCCGTCCTTATCGAAACGGCTACGTCTCGATTGTGGTTTGGATCACGCAGTCAGTCGGTTTCGCGCAGAGCGTTCCACGTGTCGTGGGCCACCACGCCGTCGACGGACAGTCCCTTGTCGCTCTGGAAGCGCTCGACGGCGGCCTCGGTGTCGGCACCGAACTCGCCGTCCACGCCGGAACTCCCGATGTCGTAACCGCGCTTGGTCAGCATGCACTGCACCTGCAGGACCTTCTTCCCGCTGTCGCCCTCGCCGGTGCGGCCGTTGCCGTTGTAGTACGTGCAGTCGGAGTTCCAGGGCGCGCTCGCCGGCTCGGAGGTTGCGCCGCTCGCGGGCTCGGAGGTCGTGCCGCCCGCCGTCGGGGCGGGGGCGGAGACCGAGGCGGAGGGCGCCGAGGGAGAGCCGCCCGGACGGGCGCCGGCCGTGGGGGAGGCGCCGGACGGGACGGGGGAGTCTGCGGCCCTGTCCGCCCCTCCGTCCACGCTCTTGCCGGACGCGGCCCGCGCGTCCGCCGCTCTGGACGCCGAGGCGACGGCACCGCCGGGCAGGGTGCCGTCCAGTGTCGTACCGGACCCGGGCGGGGCCGCGGACGCGGAATGGTTCTGGTCGCGGTCGAGGGCGAGGACGCCCGCGGCCGCCACGCACAGCACGACACCGGCGGCGACGGCCAGCAGCGGCTTGCGCACGGCCCTGGAGCGGGCCTTGCGCGGAGTGGCCGGCCCCTCCGGAGGCCCGGGCGGGGGAGGGGCTGTCTGCTCCGCGGCGGACACGGACACGGACACGGGCGCGTGCGGGGCCGGCTGCCCCGCGACGGGCCCGGGCGAGGGAGGAGCGGGTTCGCCCGCCGGCGGGCGGTCGTCCGACGTGCGTAAACGGGACGCCCTGTCGACGGGGAGGCGGCCCAGCACCTCGTACGCCCGCTGCCGGGCGAGCACCCTGCCGGCCAACGGTTCGGGCCAGCCGGTCGCTTCCGCGTGGGGCGCGGCCGCGTCGCTCAGTTCGTCGGGAGTGGGCCGCCGCTCCGGCTCCTTGGTGAGACAGGCCGACAGCAGCGCGGCCAGTTCCGGGTCCGCCGTCGCGACCTCCCCGAGCAACTCGGCGCTCGGCTCCTCGAAGGCGACCCGGTGCATGACGTCGACGCCGGTGCCGTCACCGAACGGGGCGTGCCCGGTGGCGGCGTACACGAGCGTCCCGGCGAGGGAGAACACGTCCGAGGCGGTGTCGCAGATGCCCGTGCGGAGATGCTCGGGCGACATGTAGGCCGGAGTGCCCACCCGGTTGCCGGTGCCGGTGAGGGCGCTGGCGTCCACGGCCTTCGACAGACCGAAGTCGATCACATGGGCGCCCCGGACGGACAACAGCACGTTCGACGGCTTCAGATCCCGGTGCACGATCCCGGCCGCGGAGAGGTCGGCGAGCGCGTGCCCCAGCTCCGCAGCCAGCCGCCACACCGCGCCGGGCGCCAGGGCGCCGTCCGCGCGCACCGCGTCCGCGAGGTCCAGGCCCGGCAGGTACTCGGTGGCCATCCACAGCAGTTCGTCCTCGAAACCCGTGCCGCACAGCCGCGGGGTGCGCGGGGTGCGGACCAGGTCGTGCACCGAGGCCTCGCGCTCGAAGCGGCGCCGGAAGCCCGGATCGTCCGCGTACTCCGGCCTGATCACCTTCACCGCGACGAGCTCGGGCCCGCCGTCTTCGGCGCGGGCGAGATAGACCCGCCCCATGCCGCCGCTGCCGAGCAACGCCAGCGGAACGTACGGGCCGATGCGGCGCGGGTCGCCCCGGTGCAAGGGCGCGGCGCCGGTCTGCCGCAGCACGGTCGCCTCGTCCGGTGTCGAGTCCGGTGGCACCGGCCGGTGTTCTGACACGAGTCCCCCGAAGTGATGTTCGCCGTATGCCAGTTCGGCCGTGACGTATGCCAGTTCGGCTGTGAAGGGAAGACGAGGCTAACGCAGTGACGGCGTGAAGACCGGGTTTCGATCACTTCTGTCACACGAGTCGCTGCGCATGGTGAACAACCGCAGGTCTTGATCCGTACCCCCGGGCGGAACAGCCCGGGTACGCGGATACGGAGAACCACGTGGTACGGCAGTCACCGCAACGACGCACAGGACGCATCCCGCCCACTGCCCGGCTGGTGCGCGGTGCCACCCTGGCCGGCAGCCTGGCCCTGCTGCCCCTGGCCGCGGCCTGCACCGGCGAGGGGGACGACAGGGCGGAGCGAAGCAGGACGGTGGTGACGGCCGCCCCCGAGGCCGGGGTCGTGGCGCCGGCGAAGGTGGAGGTGATCGCCGGGCTGATCGGCTGCGCCAAGCCCAGGATCCGGGTCGACGCGGAGGAGCTGCGGCAGGGCGTGTGCCACACGCAGCAGGCCGACCGTGTCATCACCACCTTCCCCGAAGAGAAGTACAAGCTGGCCTGGCTGGACGCCGCCGGCGGCTATGGCGGCAAGCACCTGGTCGGCACCCGGTGGGTGGTCAGCGCCGAGCCGGAGCTGCTGGAGGGCTTCCGCAGCAGGCTCGGCGGCGAGATCCAGGAGCTTCCCGGCTTCGGCCCGCGGGCGGTACCCACCGCCAGGTGACGCCTCAGCCGGCCAGGGGGTAGTGACAGGCGACAAGGCGGCCGGAAGCGGTGCCGGTGAGCGAGGGGCGTTCCCGGGCGCAGAGATCGCGGGCGTGGGCGCAGCGGGTGCGGAACGGGCAACCGGTCGGTTTGTTCACGGGGTTGGGGACCTCGCCGCTGAGGACGACGCGTTCCCGCCGTGACGCCTTCGCCGTGCCGGTGCCGTCGTCGATGTCCGGGACCGCCGACAGCAGCGCTTCGGTGTACGGGTGGGCGGGGGCGCCGAACAGGGCCTCGGTTCCGCCGAGTTCGACGATCTCGCCGAGGTACATCACGGCGATGCGGTCGGAGACGTGCCGGACCACACCGAGGTCGTGGGCGATGAACACGTACGTCAGACCGAACCGCTCCTGGAGGTCGGCGAACAGGTTGAGCACCTGGGCCTGGATCGACACGTCCAGAGCGGAAACGGGCTCGTCGGCCACGATCAGCTTCGGTTCGGTGGCGAGCGCCCGCGCGATACCGATGCGTTGGCGCTGGCCGCCGGAGAACTCGTGCGGATAGCGGTCCCGGTGCGCCGACGACAGTCCCACGACGTCGAAGAGCTCCGCGACCCGGCGGCGGACCGCGGCGGCGTCGCCGTACCGGTGCACGAGCAGCGGCTCCGCCACGATGTCCCCGGCGCGGCGGCGGGGGTTGAGCGAGGCCTGCGGGTCCTGGAAGACCAGCTGCATGCCGGGCCGGAGCGGGCGCAGCCGCCGCGAGGAGAGGCCGGTGATGTCCTTTCCGTCGAACTCCACGCGCCCGCCGGTCAGTTCGGTGAGCCGCACCAGGCAGCGGCCCAGGGTGGACTTGCCGCAGCCCGACTCGCCGACGACGCCGAGTGTTTCCCCGGTGCGGACCTCGAGGGACACCCCGTCCACGGCCCGCAGGATCCGCCGGCGCCGGGCGAGGCCGTCCGGGCGCAGGGTGTAGTGCTTGCTGACGTCCGTGGCACGCAGCAGGACCGCACCGCCCGACGAGGGGGCCTGTTCCACCGTCACCACCTCCTGTGCCGTCATGACGCCACCTCCGTGTCCGTGTCCTTCCCCGTCGCCGTCCTCGTCGTCAGGCGCAGCGCCGCGCGGCCGCCGGACGGCAACCAGCAGGCGTCCCGGTGCGCCGCGTCGCCGTCGCCCACGGACAGCGGTGGCCGCTCCTCGCACCGCTCGTGCCGCAGCCGGCAGCGCGGCGCGAACGCGCAGCCCTCCGGCAGGCTGCCCGGCGTGACCGGCACGCCCGCGATGGTGGGCAGCCGCCGCAGCCGTGGGCCGTCGACGCGCGGCACCGAGTCCAGCAGCCCCCAGGTGTAGGGGTGCCGGGGGCCGTGGAACACCGCCCTGCGCGGGCCCTCCTCGGCGGCCCGCCCGCCGTACATCACCAGGACCCGGTCGGCGATCTGCGAGATCACCCCCATGTCGTGGGTGATGAGGACGACAGCGGAGCCGCCTTCGTTCAACTGCCGCATCAGGTCGAGGATCTGGGCCTGCACCGTGACATCGAGAGCCGTCGTCGGTTCGTCGGCGATCAGCAGGGACGGGCCGCAGGACAGCGCCATCGCGATGACCGCCCGCTGGCGCATGCCGCCGGAGAACTCGTGCGGGTAGGCGTTCACGCGCGAGGCGGCGTCGGGAATGCCGACGTCGGACAACAGCTGGACGGCACGGGCGTGCGCCTCCCGGCGGGAGACCGGTTCGTGCGCCCGGATCTGCTCGGCGATCTGCCAGCCCACGGTGTACACGGGGGTCAGCGCGGTCATCGGGTCCTGGAAGACCATGGCAATCTCCCGGCCCCGCACCGACCGCATCTCCCTGTCGGGCAGGGTCAGCAAGTCCCGTCCCCGGAAGAGCACTTCGCCCGACACGGTCACGTTCGGGTTGGTCAGCAGCCGCAGGACGGCCAGCATCGACACGCTCTTGCCGGAGCCCGACTCGCCCACCACGCCCAGGATCTCTCCGGGTGCGACCGAGAAGGACAGGCCGTCCACGGCCGTCACCGTGCCCTGGCGGGTGCGGAAGGAGACCCGCAGGTCGCGTACGTCCAGCAGGGGTTGGTCAGGCATGGCGGGCCCTCGGGTCGAGTCGGGCGTAGAGGATGTCGACGAGCGCGTTGGCGAGGACCACGAAGAACGCCGCGTACAGGACGGTCCCCATGATCACCGGCAGGTCCAGGTTCTGCAGGGCGTCGTAGGTGAGCTTGCCGATCCCGGGCAGGCCGAAGACGACCTCGGTGAGCAGCGCGGCGCCGCCGACGAGCGCGCCGAAGTCCAGCCCGAACAGCGACACGATCGGGATCAGGGAGCAGCGCAGGGCGTGCCGCAGCAGGATGCGCCGCTCGGACAGGCCCTTGGCGCGGGCGGTGCGCACATAGTCCTCGTTCAGCGCGGTGACGACCTCGCCGCGCAGCAGACGGGCGTAGATCCCGGCGTACAGCAGCGCAAGGGTCAGCCACGGGAAGAGCATGTGCAGCGCCCACTGGCCGGGGTCGCGGCCGATGCCGACGTATCCGGGTGGCGGCACCCAGGAGAAGACCGAGGAGTGCAACTGCTTCTGGGTGACGAGGTTGACGACCTCGCCGAGCCAGTAGGCCGGCAGGGAGACGCCGACCACACCGACGAGCATGATCAGCGGGTCGGCGGCCCTTCCGCGCAGGGTGGCCGCGGCCGTGCCCATGACGACACCGGCCACCATCCAGATCAGGGCGGCGCCGACGACCAGCGACAGGGTCACCGGAGTGGCCTGCAGGATCTGCGGGATCACCCGGGAGCCGCGGTTGACGAAGGACTCCAGGTCCCGGTCGATCAGCAGATGACGCATCATCAGCAGATACCGCACGGGCATCGGCCGGTCGAGGCCGAAGGAGTGCCGGACCTGGGCGAGGGTGGCGGGGTCGGCGTTGCGGCCCGCGATGCGGGCGGCCGGGTCGACCCCCGGGGTGGCGAAGAAGATCAGGAACACCAGCACACTGATGGCGAACATCACCAGCAGCGCCGAGGCGAACCGTTTGAGGGCGAAGGACAGCATGGGCGTCACACCCCTCCGCGCAGTCGCGCGCCCGGGTCGAGCGCGTCGCGGACCCCGTCGCCCAGGACGTTGAGGGCCGCCGTGGTCAGGGCGATGAGCAGCCCCGGTGCGATGGTCACCGCGGGGCGGGTGTACAGCAGTCCGAGGCCGTCCTCGATGATCGTGCCCCAGCTGGCGTCGGGCGGCTGGACACCGACCGACAGGAACGACAGGGCCGACTCGGTGAGCATGGCCAGCGCGGTCATCAGCGGGACGAAGACGATCGTCGTCGGCAGGACGTTCGGCAGCACCTCCCGGCGCAGGATGCGCGGGGTCGGGGCGCCGGAACCGACGGCGGCGTGGATGAACTCCTTGTTCCGCAGCACCAGCACCTGGCCGCGCAACGGCCGGGCGATGTACGGCACATAGATCGCCGCGATGATCGTCACCGGCAGCCACAGGCTTCCCGCGTCCACGGTGAGCGGGCCGAGGTGCAGCCCGTTGGTGAGCAGTACCACCGACAGGCAGATGGCCAGCAGATACACGGGGAAGGCCCAGACGACGTCCAGGACGCGGGAGATGACGGAGTCCACGACACCGCCCGCGTAGCCGGCGACCACCCCGACGGCCGTCCCCACCAGGCAGGTCAGCACGGCCGCGGTGAACCCGATGAACAGGCTGGTGCGTCCGCCGTACAGCAGGCGCGCCATGACGTCGCGGCCCTGGTTGTCGGCGCCCAGGAAATAGTGCGCGGGGTCCCAGGTCGGCCCGATGGGCGTGACACCGAGACCGAGGCCGGTACTGCTGGGGGTCAGCACCGGCACCGTCTTCCCGCCGACGACGGTCGTGCCGGAGACATGGGACTGGAACGGGTCGGTGTGCGCGATGTGCGCCGCGTACAGCGGCGCGCACAGGCTCGCCGTGACGACGATCAGCAGGACGACGGCCGCGGCCAGTGCCGACCTGTTGCGCGACAGGTCGGCGGCGGCCGTCCGCCAGGGGCCCGGCGAGCGCCGGGCCTCGGCGGTGGAGGAGGGCTGGGCGGCGGTCACTTGACCCACGTCTGCCCGACGAGCATGTAGAACTGCTTGCTGAACCGGTAGTCGCCGAGCCGCTTCGACGTGAAGTCGATGATCTTCGGGTTGATCAGCGGGACGACCGGCGACTGGGCCATGACGTCCTGGTCGATCGCGCCCCACTGCTGGTTCGCGCTCTGCTCGTCGGTCTGCGCGGTCCTGATCGCGGCCTGCATCTTCGCGTCGACGCCCTTGTCGCAGAAACCGGAGATGTTGATGCTGGAGTCGCTGCCCGGGTGGAACGAGGCGCAGGAGAACAGCACGTTGAGGAAGTCCGAGGCCGCCGGATAGTCCTGGTACCAGGAGGTCAGCGCCAGCTGGACCTTGTTCTTGGTGTTCTGGATGTAGGTGAACTGGATGTTCGCCGACAGCGGTTTGAGGGTGGCCTTGTAGCCGAGCTGCGTCAGCAGGCTCTGCAGGTACTGTCCGATCGATTTGTTGACGTCGTCGTCCTGGACGACGATGCCGACCTGCTGCCCCGCGGTGCCGGACTGCTTCACCAGGGCCTTGGCCTTGGCCAGGTCCGGCGCCTTCCAGGTCGTACCGCCGCCCTTGGTGTAGTCGCACGAGTCGACGTGACCGGGGAAGCCCGGCGGCAGGATCGTGCACGCGGGAGAGGCGAGGTTGGTGCCGCCGTACAGCCGCACCACGGCGGACCGGTCGACGGCCCAGTTGATCGCCTGGCGGGCCAGTTTGTTGTTGAACGGCGCCGAGTTCACGTTCAGGGTGGCGTACCAGAACGCGGTCAGCGGGTTCACATGTGCCTGGGAGGCGTACTTGGTGCCGATCTCGTTGAGCCGGTCGGCGGGAGGCGCGTCGAACATCCAGTCCGCCTGACCGTTCTCCACGGCCGTGACCTCCGACTCCACGGTCTGCCCGAAGGTGTAGTCGATGACGTCCGGGTAGCCCTGCGGATCGGCGTCGCGCGACCACTCCTTGAAGTGCGGGTTGCGCACCAGCTTCAGCTCGCGGTTGGGGTCGTACGAGGCCGCCGTGTACGGGCCGGTCGACGGCAGCGGCTTGGTCCCGGCGTCCTTCGCGGGGGAGTCCTTGGGCAGGATGCTGGCGTGCGGGACGGCCAGCTTGTACGGGAACTCCGGGTCCGCCGCGGTGAGGTTGATGGTGACCGTGTTCGTCTTCGCGTCGCCGATCACCCCCTTCGGCAGCGTGCAGCCGGCCGGTTTCTTCAGGCAGACGTCGGCGCCCACGATGCCGTTGTAGAAGGTGCCGGCGGTGGGGCTGGAGACCTTGAAGATGCGCTCGAAGGAGGCCACGACGTCGTCGGTGGTCAGCGCCTTGCCGTTGGAGAAGGTGACGCCCTTGCGCAGCGTGAAGGTGTAGGTCTTGCCGCCGTTGGTGACCTTCGGCATCGCCGTGGCGAGATCCGGGACGACCGTGAAGGACTCCTGGCCGCCGACCTTCTTGAAGGCGAGCAGCCCGTCGTACAGCGACTGGTACAACTGCCAGTACTGAAGGGTGTAGTTGACCTGCGGATCGAAGCTGCCGGCGGCGGCGTGGGCGACGAGCTTCAGGGTGCCGCCCTTGTGCTGCGGCTGGAAGGCTGCGGAGCCGGTGCCTGAGCCGGAGGACGAGGCGGTCGGGCCGGTGGAGGAGCCGCCGCCGGCGGAGGAACAGGCGGCTGCGGTCAGGGCGAGGGCGACGGCGGCTGCGGCGAGCGCGCCCCGTCTGGTGCTGCGGGACATCGCGGGGAACTCCCCTCGGGGAAGGTGGGGGATCAGTCGGTGGAGTCGAGAAAGGCGCCCACGACCCGGAGGTAGAGCTCCTCCTCCTCGACGTGCGGCATGTGGCTGGAGTGTTCGAACATGTGCCAGCGCACGTCGGGGATGCGCTCGGCGAAGGGGTGGAGGGTCTCGGGGGTCGCCTCGTCGTGACGGCCGGACACCAGCAGGGTCGGCGCCTCGACGAGATGCAGGCGGTCGACGACGCTCCAGTCCTTGAGCGTGCCGACGACGTGGAACTCGTTCGGCCCGTTCATCGTGTGGTACACGGTCGGATCGGCCGCGATGTTGTCCCAGGTGGCCTGTACTTCGGGCGGGTTGGGGGTCAGGCGGCACACATGGCGCTCGTTGAAGACCTGTTCGGCCGCGCGGTAGTCGGGGTGGTCGGTGGTCCCTGCCGTCTCGTGGGCGTAGAGGGTGTGCTGGACCTCCGGCGGCAGTTCGGCCCGGAGCTCGGCCGCCGCCGCCAGCCACAGCTCCATGGAGGCCGGGGAGTTGGCGATGACGAGACCCCGCAGTCCGGGCGGGCGGCGTACGGCGTGTTCGGCGGCGAGCATGCCGCCCCAGGACTGGCCGAGGAGGTGGTAGGCGTCGGCGATGCCCAGCTTCGTGAGCAGGTTGTCGAGTTCGTCGAGGAAGAGCTGGACGGTCCAGAAGTCCGCGCCCTTGTGGGGCAGATGGGTGGACAGGCCGGTGCCCAGTTGGTCGTAGTGCACGACGGGACGGCCCTGCCGGGAGATGCCCGCGATGCTCAGGGTGTAGTTGTGGCCGGCACCGGGTCCGCCGTGCAGGACCACCAGGGGTGTCCTGCCCGGCTCGCCCGTGATCCGGTACCAGGTGGACCAGCCGTTGAAGTCGACGGTTCCGGTGCGGTTCGGTTCGGGGATCGCCACGGGGAAGCCTCCCAGGCCGGCCGTGGGGAACCGGCCGCTGGCTGAAACAAGATGGGTGTGACGGATGGGTGAGATACTGATTGGGTAAAAGGTCAGCGCACAAGACCTTTTAGTCGGGCCAGGCCAAGACGTAACAGCGGATTAACGTGGCCCGCGCGCGTTAACAGGAGCGGCGAACAAGGGGGCACCAGCTGACATCCGTACCTGAGCCGCCCGAACCCGGCGGCGAGTTCTCCCGCGTACTGGACCGTGTCCTGCTCGGCGGTGCGCCCTCATCCGAGCTGCGCCCCGTCCGGGTGGCCTCCGCCGTGGACGAGGTCTGCGACCGGCTGCTGACCGCGATCGCCGTCGGCGACTTCCTGCCCGGTGAACGGCTCCCCGTGGAACGCGAGTTGATCCGGCTGCTGCGGGTCAGCCGGCCCACCGTGCGCGAGGCGGTCGCCCGTCTGCAGGCCGTCGGCGTGGTGGAGATCCGCCGCGGCCGCAACGGCGGGGCCTACGTGCGCGACAGCTGGACCGAGTCGACCGCCGCGGCCGTCCGGCACACCCTGGTACCGCGCTGGGAGGAGTTCGAGCAACTCTTCGACCTGCGCGGTCTGGTGGAGGGCATGGTGGCCGCGACCGCGGCCCGGCGTCGGCGCCCCGAGGACCTCGAGCCGATGCGGGACGCCCTGAGCGCCTACCTGTCCGCCCGCACGCCCCGCGACGAGCAGACCGCGGACAGCGCCTTTCACCAGGCGGTGCGCACCGCCACCGGCAACCCGCAGATCGTCATGCTCAGCCGTGACCTGCTCGCCCGGATCAGCCTCGGCTTCCCGGTCGAACCCTGGGGCAAGGGCGAGCGCACCCGCTTCCACCAGGGCGGCGAGGACCACAAGGCGCTGTACGAGGCCATCGCGGCGGGCGAGCCCGAGCGCGCCGAGCAGATCGCGCGACGCCACTTCATGATCAGTGCCGAGATGATCCGGGACGTCCTGACCCGCGTGAAGGCCGTGGATCAGTCCTGACCCCGGACGTGTCCCGGATTGTCGATCCGGCGGACGGCACTTCGTCTGAAAGGTGAGGGGGCCCGGCTCGATCGAAGGGATGTGACCACCATGACCGAGGTGTCCACGCTGCTCACCGGCCGGGGCCTGCTGGAGTCCCCGCGCGTCCACGGCGGACGGCTGTACTTCTCCGACTGGTCCGCGGGCGAGGTCGTCGCCGTGGACCTGTCCGGCCGCAGCGAGGTGGTCGCCCGCGTGGCGTCGCTGCCCCTGTGCACCGAATGGCTCCCGGACGGCCGTCTGCTGATCGTCTCGTCCGCCGAGGGGCGACTGCTGAGCCGGGAGCCCGACGGAAGCCTGGTGACGTACGCCGATCTCGGCGCCCCCGGCTGGAACGACATCGTGGTCGACGACCGCGGCAACGCGTACGTCAACCGGGCCGGCTTCGACCCGATGGCCGGGGAGGCCGTCAAACCCGGGTTCGTCCACCTCGTCACCCCCGACGGCGCGGTCCGTGAGGTCGCCGACGACCTCGCCTTCCCCAACGGCATGGCGATGACGGCCGACGGCTCCACACTGATCGTCGCGGACTCCTACCGGCACCGACTGGTCGCCTTCACCGTTGACCCGGACGGCTCACTGTCCGGGCGGCGCGTCTGGGCCGATCTGGGCGAGGGCACCCCGGACGGCATCTGCGTCGACGCGGAGAACGCCGTCTGGTACGCCGACGTACCGAACCGGCGCTGTGTGCGCGTCGCCGAGGGCGGCAAGGTCCTGCGGACGGTCACCCTGGACCGGGGCGCGTTCGCCTGCGCGCTCGGAGGCCGGACGCTGTTCGTCACGGCGGCACGGTGGCAGGGCATGACCGGGGGCGAGCTGGTGGCCCCCGGCAGCGGCCAGGTGCTCACGGCCCCGGTCGAGGTACCGGCGTCGTAGCACTCACAGGAACGGCGTCCCCGCGTCCAGCCCCGACAGGACCCGTCCGTACAGCTCCAGGTTGGTGGCGGGATTGACGAAGGAGTGCAGATTCAGGGCCTGCACATCGCGCACCGCCCGCTGGATCGGCACCTCCCGGCGCAGCGACGACGCGCCGGACGCGGAGGCGACGATGTCCACGGCCTCCTTGCACAGCCGGGCCACATAGCCGCTCTGCGCCCGGATCCTGGCCCGCTCCGCCACGCCGAACGGCTCGCCCGCCTCGATGCGGGCGAGGAAGTCGCCCGTCAGCGACTCGGCGCAGGAGAGCTTCATCGCCGCCTCGGCCGCCTGCAGATGCGTGACCGTCGCCTCGCTCTGCCGCTGGTGGAAGGTGTACGTGATGCCCCGGCGGTGGATCCGCTCGGTGAACCCCTCCAGTGCCGCCCGCGCCAGACCGAGCGCGGCCGGCGCCGTCCAGGCGCAGAACATCAGCAGCACCGGGGTCCGGTAGAAGGGGTCGTCGGCGTTGGTCTTCGAAGGGAACTCGCCCGCCAGCATCGGCCCGACGGGCAGCACCCGGTGGGCCGGGACGAACACGTCACGGGCGACGACGCTGTCACTGCCACTGCCCGCCAGCCCCGAGACGAACCAGTCGTCGAGGATCTCCAGCTCGCCCATGGGCACCGCGGTCCACAGCACCTCGGGCGGCCCGTCGGCGGTCTCCACCCGAGCCGTCAGCAGATGCCAGTCGGCGTGCCGGCAGCCGGTCGCGAACCCCGAGGTCCCGTTGACGACATAGCCGCCGTCGGTGGCGACCGCGACCGCGTCCGGGATCAGGGTGCCGCCGACCCGTACGTCGGGACCGGTGAAGATCTCGTCCTGCGCCTCGTCGGGGAAGAGCCCCGCGATGAACGCGCAGCCCGCCTGGATCAGCGCCGCGAACGCGGTGGAACCGCAGGCCGCGGCGATTTCGGCCAAAGTGTCGACCTGGGTGCGCGGCCGGGTCTGGTAACCGCCGTAGCGCCGGGGAACGTTCATCCGGTAGACCCCGGCGTCCGACAGGGCGGCGACGACCTCGTCCGGCACCCTGCGCTCCTGCTCCGTGCGCAGTGCCTGCTCACCGATGAAGGGGCGGAGCGCGCGGACGCGCTCGACGATGCCGGTGTCGGTGCGGGGCGCTGACGAGGGAGCCATGGCGGACCTCCGGGCACGACGGGCCCTCACCGTGACGCGGAAGCCACCATGTGTCAACGGCGCCCGGCCGCGGGCACCTGTGAAACGGCCACCGGTATCTTCCGTAGCGGTGGACGGTCTTGACAACATGCGTACTGTTTCGCGACGTTTGATCCTCGCCGGGTGGTCCGGAACGTGGCGGTCAATCACGGAACGACCGTGTACACGGCTTGGAATCGGCTGATACTCAAAGAAGTACGACGCGGACAGCGCGTCACGGGGGGAGCGGTCGCCGATGCGATCCAGCAACAGCAGTCCACACGCCCTACCGGCCTGCGCCACGGCCGGCACGTTCCGCACGCAACCCGCGGAAGGGCGGTTGATCTGACGTGGATGTCACGGTCCACAGAGTCGACGAGCTGAACGCATCGCTCCGCGAGGCGTGGCACCGCGCGATGGACGAGTCACCCGAGTACTCCAACCCCTTCCTGGCCCCGGAGTTCACCCTCGGCATCGGCGGACACCGCTCCGGCACCCGCGTCGCCGTCCTGCACGAGAACGGCTCACCGGTCGGCTTCTTCCCCTACGAGCGCAACGCCCTCGGCGTGGGCAGGGCCATCGGCCTGGGCCTCTCCGACTGCCAGGCCCTCGTGCACCGCCCCGGCGTCACCTGGAACGCCCAGGAACTGCTGAAGGCCTGCGGACTGTCCATCTTCGAGTTCGACCATCTCGTCGCCGAGCAGAAACCCTTCGCCAGGCATGTCACGGGGACCTTCGCCTCCCCGGTGGTCGACCTCAAGCCCGACCCCAGCGGCTATGCGCAGTGGCTGCGCGGCGCCTATCCGGGGCACGCCAAGACGACCCTGAAGAAGGAGCGCCGGCTGGGCCGCGACGTGGGTGAGGTGCGGTTCGAGTTCGACGAGCGGGACCCGCGGATGCTGCGCCGGCTCATGCAGTGGAAGTCCGCCCAGTACCGCAGAACGGGGCGGATGGACCGGTTCGCCCGGCCGTGGATCGTCGATCTGGTCAACCATCTCTTCGACGTCCGCGAGGAGCACTTCACCGGCGTCCTGTCCGTCCTCTACGCCGGCGACCGGCCGGTGGCCGCGCACTTCGGGCCGAGATCCCGCACGGTCCTCGCCGCGTGGTTCACCGCCTACGACCCCGAACTGCACCGGTACTCGCCGGGCCTGATGATGCACCTGCGCACCGCCGAGGCCGCCGCCCGCAACGGCGTGACGCTGATGGACCTGGGGCGCGGCGACAAGGAGTACAAGGACTGGCTCAAGACCCGCGAGCTGCGGGTGGCGGAAGGGTTCGCCAGCCGCCCCCACCCCGTCGCGGCGGCGCACCGGCTGTGGCGCCGGCCCGTGCGGGGCCTGCGCAACACGGTCAACGCCCACCCCGAACTGCGCGCCCCCGCCGACCGCCTCCTGCGGACGGCCGGCACGTTGCGCAGCCGCGCGGAGGCAGGGATGAAGGGCCGCCGCACGGGCTGAACGGGAAGCGCCGGGTGGGGTCGGCCCGCGGGAAGGTGGGGACCGCATCAGCCGGCGGGAAGCCCGGGGCGTTGTCCGTGCGCGGTGAGGGCGGGACGCGGTGGCGGCCCGCAGCGAAGTCGGTGGCGCGGTGGCGGGCCGCGCGGAAGCGGCGGGCGCTGTGTCAACCCGTGAGGGCCGGGGTGTCGTCTGCGCGGAGCGAAGCCGGAGGTGTGGTGGCGGCCCGTAGTGAGCGGGGCGCGGTGTCAGCCCTCAGGGGGCCAGGGGCGCTGTCCGCGAACAGTGACGTCTGGGCGCGGTGGCGGCCCGCAGTGAAGCCGGGGGATCGGTGTCGGCGCGGTGCAGTTGGGGCACTGTCAGTCCGGCCGACCGGGAGCGACGTGTCAGCTCGCAGCGAAGCCCGATCCGCTCGTGGATGCATGGGTGTAAGCATGTAATCCGGGCCCCTGGGCGCATGGAGAAGCCCCGGGGCAGGCGGAAAGGTCGACTCGTGGCCGAGACACTCTCCGGGCCCGACCGCTCCCCTGCGGAGCAGGCCGCGCTCGACTCCTACTCCCGCATCGTCACCTCGGTCGCCGCCGAGCTCACCCCGAAGGTGGCGTCCCTCAGCGTCGCGCACCGCCGCGCCCGAGGCCGCTTCGTGGTCGGCACCGGCTCCGCGGTGGTCTTCACCGACGACGGCTTCCTGCTCACGAACGCCCACGTCGTCGGACACTCCGACGCCGGTACGGCATCCTTCGCCGACGGCACCACCACTCCCTTCCACGTCATCGGCGCCGACCCGCTGTCCGACCTCGCCGTGGTCCGCGCCGACGGCCCCACCCCGGCCCCGGCCCGCCTCGGCGAGGCCGACGCGCTGCGGGTCGGCCAACTGGTCGTGGCGGTCGGCAACCCGCTCGGCCTGGCGGGCAGCGTCACCGCCGGCGTGGTCAGCGCCCTGGGCCGCTCCCTGCCGACCAGCGCCGGCACCGCGACGCGGGTCGTCGACAACGTCGTCCAGACCGACGCCACCCTCCACCCCGGCAGCTCGGGCGGGGCCCTGGCCACTGCGGACGGCAGTGTCGTCGGCATCAACACCGCCATCGCCGACGTCGGACTGGGCCTCGCCATCCCCGTGAACGACACCAGCCGCAAGATCATCGCGGCGCTGCTCTCCACCGGCCGGGTCCGCCGTGCCTACCTCGGTGTCGCCGGCATCCCCGCCCCGCTCC
>NZ_WVUG01000151.1 GCF_017614965.1 Streptomyces griseorubiginosus
GTGGACGGGGTCGTGAAGGCCGGTGGGACGCGGGGGTCCGTGTCCCATACGGCTACCCGGAGGCGGCCCGGTTCGGAGGAGAGGAGGCGCAGGGCGTACGGGCCCGTGGTGTGGCAGTGCGAGTTGGTCAGCAGTTCCGCCGCCAGGAGTTCCGCGGTGGGGGTCAGCTCCGGCATCCCGTGGGCGGCGAGCACGAGTCTGAGAGTGCCGCGTGCGATACCCGGTGCGCGTGGATCACGCGGAAGGTGCAGGGTGTAGTTCCAGGACGGGGATACGGTGGCCATCGGAAGTCTCCGGTCACTGAGGGGAGTTGGACAGGTGCCTGGTGTCGATGCCGTGGCGTCCCACGGTGCGCTTCCAGACGGGGCGCCCGGAGAAGACGATAGAGGGCAGGCAAATGTCATTTGCCTGATCTGGGGATGCTGCGGACTACTTCCCTCGTGTGAGTGACCCACCGACGGAACGTACGTCCAAGAGGAGCGCACATGTCCGCAAGACCGCCGCTGACGGCCCGCCGTCTCCGCGTCGCCGTGGAGCTGCGCAAGATGCGCGAGCGTGCGGGCATAACGGCCACCGAGGCGGCTCGGGCGCTCGGCGCGGGCCAAGGTCAGCTCAGCAATGTCGAGTCGGGCCGGTTCGGCGTGAGCCCCGAGCGCATCCGGGCTCTGGCGTCCATCTACTCCTGCCCGGACCAGGGGTTCATCGAGGCCCTGGTCGACCTGGCCACCGACAGGACGCTCGGTTGGTGGGAGACCTACCGCGGGGTGCTGCCCTCGGGCCTCCTGGACCTGGCGGAGCTGGAGCATCACGCCATCGCCGTACGGACCGCCTACACCTCCCACATGCCGGGGCTTCTGCAGACCGCCGATCACGCGCGGGAGATCTTCCGGCACGTCATCCCCGCGCCGACACCGCCCGAGGTGGAGCACCGCGTCTCGCACCGGATCAAACGGCAGGGCGTGCTCTACGGGGCCGACCCGACTCCGTACCGCACCACCGTCCACGAGGCCGCTCTCCACATGCGGGTCGGTGGCCGGAACGTGGCTCGCGCGCAGTTGCAGCATCTGCTCGACATGAGCGAGCTGGAGCACATCACCATTCGCGTACTCCCTTACGACGTCGGCGCGTTCCCCGGGTCGGGGCAGTCCATCAACTACCTGTACGGCCCCGTCGCGCAGCTCGACACCGCTCAGCTCGACCAGTTCCACGGCCCGGTCCTGCTCGACGCCGAGGCCCTCCTGGACAAGTACCGGAACCTGCTCGACGTCGTCGAGGACATCGCCCTCGACCCAGCGAAGTCCCGGGACCTGATCCATGCCATCGCCCAGAACCTGTGAAGGAGCCGTCATGTCACCGCAGCGCTGGCTGAAGTCCACCTACTGCCAGGAAGGCGACGCCTGCGTCCACATATCCCCCACCCCCACCGCCATCCACATCGCCGACGACGACCCGCCCCGCACCGTCCTCACGGTCAGCCCCGTCGCCTTCGGGGCCCTGGTCGAGCTGCTGAAGTCATCCGGCGGTCGCTGAACCGGTCAGGTCCGCCACCACCGCCGCGTGATCGGAAGGCCACACCCCGTCGACCGGGCCGTCGCCCGCACGCCACGCCCTTTTCACCGTGCCGAGGCCGGCCGGGTCTGCCTGGGTGCCGACGTGGATGTAGTCGATGCGGGCGCCGGGGCCGCGGTCCGGGTGCAGGGTCGTGGAGGGGGCGGACGCGTCGGCGTGGTCCCAGGCGTCGGCGAAGGCATCCGTGCCGCGGAAGAGGTGGATCTCGTCGGAGTCGGGGCCGGCGTTGAAGTCGCCCGTGACCACGGGCGGGAAGTCGGTGCCGCCCCGGTGCGCGGCGACGAACTCGGCGAGGGCGGTGACCTGGCGGCAGCGGATCGCCGAGGCGGTCGGGCGGGAGGTCAAGTGAGCCGTGAAGAAGGGGAGGTGCGGGCCGGGGGTGGCTATGCGCGTATAGAGGGCGACGCGGCCGTCGTCCACGTCCTCGGGGGCCGGCAGGCGGAGCACGTCCCGTTCCAGCACCGGCCAGCGGCTCAGTACGGCGTTTCCGATCTCGACGCCCGGCTCGCCGATGCGCCGCTGCCAGCGGTCGGAGGCGGGTGAGGGGGCCCAGGTCCAGTGCATGCCGAGTTCGTCGGCGAGCCATCCGGCGAGGTTGTCGTCACCGACGGCCCACACCTCCTGCAGGCCCACGACGTCGGGGCACAGGTCGCGCAGGACGGTCAGGATGGCCTTCTGCCGCTCGGCCCAGGGTCCGAAGCGCCACCACAGGTTCCAGGTCACGATGCGCATGCGGGGCCACCGTCTCTCGTAGCGGACCTGTTCGGGGGTCCGGCGGCTGTTCGAGTTCGAGTGAGAGACATTGAAGAGCATCGGCAGCACGACGAGACGGAGATCCGCGCACATGACCCGTGACCACGAGACCAAGTACCGGCGTGCCACCGCGTTCCAGCGCCGCCTCAATCCGATCATGCGCCGTCTGCCGCTCCAGACGCTACTCGAGACGACCGGTCGCACCTCCGGGCTCCCCCGCCGCACTCCGGTCGGCGGTCGGCGGATCGGGGACGCGTTCTGGATCGTGTCGGAGTTCGGGGAGCGCGCTCAGTACATCCGCAACATCAAGGCCGATCCGAGGGTGCGCGTCCGCATCCGGGGCCGCTGGCACACCGGCACCGCCCACCTCCTCCCGGACGACGACCCCGTCGCCCGTCTGCGAGCTCTCCGCTCCTTGAACAGCGTGGCGGTACGGGCGATCGGGGCGGGGTTGCTGACGGTGCGGGTTGATCTGGATCGGGAATGACCGAATCGCCCAGGAGGACACCTACATGAAGCCGAAGGACACCACTCACGCCGACGCGGCTCGCCTCATGCGCCGACAGCATCTCGCCCAAGAACTGAAGCGGTCGACGCGACTGCGCGCCGAAGCCGGGATCACGACAACGGCCGGCGACGTGGACGAGACCGAAGAAGAGGTTCTGGAGCGCTGGAGCCGAGTGGCGCGCCGGTGAAGCACCGGGCCCCCCGGGCACATTGTGCCCACATGACACATTCGGCACACTCGGCCCATGACGCAGATGCCCAGGGAGTCCATCCGCGACGTTCGCGCGCACCTGGCCGAGGTCGTCGCGCGGGCGGACCGCGACGACCAGCCGACCATCATCACGCGCCGGGGCAAGGAGGTCGCTGCCGTCGTGTCAATCGACGTCCTGCGGAAGTACCAGCAGTGGGACGAGCGCGAGATCAATCGCATCATCGAGGAGCGGATGGCGAATGCCTCGCCGGGCATCCCGATCGAGGACGTCATGCGGGAGACGTTGGCACGGGGTGACGGAGCGCAGCGTGAATGAAGGCCGGACCGTCTGTGACGCCTGAGCCGCGCTCGGCTCACCCCGGCCAGACGATCGACTGCACCTCCCCGTACGCGTGCAGGGCGTACGAGCCCACGTCGCGGCCGACCCCGCTTCTCTTGAAGCCGCCGAACGGGGCCTCCATGTTGCGGCCGACCGTGTTGACGCCCACTCCCCCCGCCCGCAGCCGCCGAGCCACCCGGAACGCCCTCGCCACGTCTCCCGACCAGACGTAGTCGATGAGCCCGTAGTCGCTGTCGTTGGCCAGGGCGACGCCCTCGTCCTCCTCGTCGAAGGGGATGACGACGACCACCGGGCCGAAGATCTCCTCCCGGGCCACCCGCATGTCGTTCGTGCAGTCGGCGAGGAGGGTCGGGGAGACGTGGAAGCCGCGGTCCAGCGGCGGGCGTTCGCCTCCCGCCATCACCACCGCGCCCTCCTTGCGGCCCAGTTCGACGTAGGACTCCACCCGGTCCCGGTGGGCCGCGGTGATCACCGGGCCGACCACCGTGTCCGGCTCCCTCGGGTCGCCCACCTTCAACCGGCCCGCGTAGGCCGCCAGTTGGTCCACCAGACGGTCGTACACCCCGCGCTGGGCCAGCACCCGCGTCGGTGCCGTGCAGATCTGGCCGCTGTAGAAGGAGAAGGTCGTGCCGATCCCGGCGACCGCCGAGGCGACGTCCGCGTCGTCGAAGACGACCGCCGCGCCCTTCCCGCCCAGCTCCATCAGCTGCCGCTTCATGTCCCGCCCGCACACCTCGGCGATGCGCTGCCCCACGGCCGTGGACCCGGTGAAGCTCACCATGTCCACGTCGGGGGAGGCGACTGCCTCCTCACCGACGGACGCCGACCGCCCGGAGACGACGTTGACCACGCCCGCCGGCGCGCCCGCCGCCTCCAGCGCCTCCGCCATCCGGTACACCGACAGGGGGTCCTGCGGGGCGGGCTTCACCACCACCGTGTTGCCCATGGCCAGGGCGGGCGCGACCTTCCCCGCCGGGTTGGCCCACGGGTTGTTGTACGACGTGACGCAGGTGACGACCCCCACCGGCTGCCGCACGGCCAGCGCACCGAACACCCCGGCCTTCCCCATCGGCCCGGCCTCGTTGACCTGCGGCGGGATCGCCCACTCGGCCGGCTCCACGCGCGCGTACCGCCGGAACCGGGCCACGCCCACGCCGACCTGCATCGCCCGCGCCGTCCCGGTGGTCGCCCCGGTCTCCGCCTGCGCCAGTTCGGCGTACGGCACGAAGCGGCTGCCGATGATGTCCGCGGCCCGGCCGAGGATCGCCGCCCGTTCCTCCGGCGAGGTCCTCGACCACGGCCCGAAGGCCTCGCGGGCCGCGGCGCAGGCCGCGTGCACCTGATCCCGCGAGGCCTCCGGAGCCCACCCGACGGTCTCCTCCGTCGCCGGGTCGACGACGGCGTAGTACCCGCCGTCCGGCTCGACCCAGCGCCCCCCGACGAACAGCCGCTGTTCCCCGCCGTTCAACGGGTGCTCACCGTGCTCGTGTCCCGCCCGGAGCGCAGCACCTTCCCCGGTACGGCACCGCTCACCACGTCGTCCCGGATCGCCTCGACCCCGTTGACCCACACGGCCCGCACCCCGAGGGCCTTGGCGTCCAGCCGCGGACTGTCACCCGGCAGGTCGTGCACCAGGGTGGCCGAGGCCGCGCCGATCCGTTCCGGGTCGAAGAGCACGAGGTCCGCATGGAAGCCCTCCGCCACCCGGCCCCGCTCGCGCAGGCCGAAGAGCCGCGCCGGGTCGTCCGTCAGCATCTTCACCGCCTGCTCAAGACCCACCAGCTTGCGCCCGCGCAGACAGTCGCCGAGGAAGCGGGTGGTGTACGGCGCCCCGCACATCCGGTCCAGATGCGCCCCGGCGTCGGATCCGCCCAGCATCACGTCCTCGTGCTGCCAGGTCTCGGCGCGCAGGGCCCAGGACGCCGGGTCGTTGTCGGTCGGCATGGGCCACAGGACCGTACGCAGCTCGTCGGCCGCGCAGATCTCCACGAGGCACTGGAACGGGTCCTGCCCCCGCTCCGCCGCGATGTCCCGCACCACCCGGCCGGTCAGCCCGCGGTTGGCCTCGCTGTAGGTGTCGCCGATGACGTACCGCCCGAAGTCCGCGAGCCGCCGGAAGACGCCCGCCTCCTTGGACTCCGCGCGCCGCAGCATCTCGGCACGTACGGCCGGGTCCTTCAGCCGCGCGATGCGCTCCGGCACCGGAAGTCCCAGGATCGGACCCCATCCCGGTATCAGGTTCAGCGCGCAGAAGGTGCCCAGCGACATGTTCATGGGCGTGAGGATCGGCATGGTCAGCGCGACGACCCGGCCCCCGGCCTTCCGCGCCTGCTCGCTCGCCTGCAGCTGCCGGGGCACGCGCTCGGGGACGGACGCGTCGATGGTCAGCACGTTCCAGTTCAGCGGCCGACCGGCCGCGGCGCTCATCTCCGCGAACAGTTCGATCTCGGCGTCGCTGAACTGGTCCAGGCACCCGGCGACGATCGCCTCGATCTGCGTCCCCTCGTGCTCGCCGACGGCCCGCGACAGCGCCAGCAGCTCCGCCGGCTTCGCGTGCCGGGAGGCCACGGGCTTTCCGTCACCGTCGGAGTGGGTCGAGGACTGCGTGGTGGAGAACCCCCAGGCCCCCGCGTCCATGGCCTCGTGCAACAGCCGCACGATCTCACCCAGTTGCTCCTCACTGGGCTGCCCCCCGATGCCGTCCGGCCCCATGACGTGCCGCCGCAGCGCGCAATGCCCCACCATGAACCCGGCGTTGACGGCGATCCGCCCTTCGAGGGCGTCGAGGTAGTCGCCGAAGGAGCTCCAGTTCCAGGGCGCTCCTTCCTCCAACGCCACCAGCGACATCCCCTCGACCTTGGACATCATCCGCCGCGTGTAGTCGGCGTCCTCGGGGCGGGCGGGGTTGAGCGGCGCGAGCGTGAACCCGCAGTTCCCGGCGGCGACGGTCGTGACCCCGTGGTTGAGGGAGGGCGTCGCGTACGGATCCCAGAACAGCTGGGCGTCGTAGTGGGTATGAGGGTCGACGAACCCGGGCGCGAGAACGAGCCCGGATGCGTCCTCACGGGTATGCGATTCCTGATCCACTCGGCCGATGACGGCGATACGCCCGTCTCGGATACCGACGTCGGCGATACGGGCGGGAGCGCCGGTCCCATCGACAACGGTCGCGCCCGTGATGAGGTGATCGAGCATCGGGTGCCTCCTCCAGCTGGGTGGCGATGACCTACTCAGGGGCGCGGGGCTGTATCGATTTGCGGCTCCGCCGCGCGAGCGCGACCAGCCCCCACACACCCGCACCCCGCGACGGCGATCAACCAGCCGCCCGGAACCGGGACGTCCGATGAACAGGATCCGTGTCGATCTTCGGAATCACGTGCTCCCCGATCAACCGGATCGTCTGCAACGTCTCCTCCTTCGGCACCCCCACCGGCAACCCGAAGCTCAACTGGTCCGCCCCCGCCTGCTCCCACCGCTTGCACTGCGTGAGCACCTCGTCCGGGTCACCGCAGATCAGCAGCTCCTCCTCGACCAGCAGCTCCACGAACTCCGGTGTGTACTCCGGCAGCGTCTCCGGCCACACCGGGAACCCCTCGGGACGAGGAAACGTGTCGTGGTACCGGAACACCAGCGAGGGCAGATAGTGCAGCCCCCCGTGCACCGCGATGTCGATCGCCTCCGCGTGCGTCGGCGCGCAGATCGCCGTCGTCGTCACCATCACGTTGTCGTTGACGAAGTCCCCGACCGGCTCCGCGTTCACGATCGCCGTCTTGTACTGCTCCAGCACCCACTCCATGTCGGACACCTTCTGGATGCTGAACCCCAGTACCCCGAGCCCCTTCTTCGCGGCCATCGCGTACGACGGCGGCGACCCGGCCGCGTACCACATCGCCGGGTGGGACTTGCCGTACGGCTTCGGCAGGACCTTGCGCGGCGGCAGCTGCCAGAACTTGCCCTGGAAGCCGACGTACTCGTCCTGCAGCCACATCTTGGGGAACTCGGCGATGGTCTCTTCCCAGATCTCCTTGGTGTAGTTCATGTCGGTCACGCCCGGGATGAACCCGAGGATCTCGTGCGAGCCGGCCCCGCGGCCGGACCCGAACTCGAAGCGGCCCTCGCTGAGGTGGTCCAGCATGGCGACCTTCTCGGCCACCTTCACCGGGTGGTTGACCTGGGCCAGCGGGTTGAAGATGCCGGAGCCCAGATGGATGCGTTCCGTCGCGTGCGCCAGGTAGCCCAGGAACACGTCGTTCGCGGAGAGGTGCGAGTACTCCTCCAGGAAGTGGTGTTCCGACGCCCACGCGTACTTGAAGCCCGACTTGTCCGCCTGGATGACGTACTCGGTCTCCTCCATCAGCGCCTTGTGCTCGGCGAGCGGATCGGTCTCGGCGCGTTTACCCACGTATCCCTGTACAAAGAGGCCGAATTCCACGGCGGTTCACCGTCCCAAGTCAGGTGAGTCTGCTGAGTCGAGTCTGCTGAGTCCTACGACTTTCTGACGTACCGTCAGAAAGGTCAATAGTTGACGGCCCGTCAGATGATGCTGACCCCCGCCAGCCAGCCGCCGTCGATGACGAAGGGCTGACCCGTGATGTACGAGGAGTCGTCCGACGTCAGGAACAGCGCCAGTCGCGCCACCTCGTCCGGCCTCCCGATCCGGCCGAGGGGCACGAGCTTGCGGTACAGCTCGTCCAGGGCCCGGCTCGTCTCCTCCGCGTCCGCCTCCGGGTCCAGCTGGGCCGGATTCGACATCGCGGTGTCGATCGCGCCGGGGCACATCGCGTTGACCCGGATGCGCCGGTCGGCGAGTTCCAGGGCGGCGACGCGGGTGAGGCCGAGGATGGCGTGCTTGGTGGCGGCGTACGTGCCGACAGCCGCCATGCCCGTGACGGCCGTGTAGGAGGCGGTGTTGACGATCGTGCCGCCGTCCTCCATGACCGGCGCCATGGTCTTGATCCCCAGGAAGCAGCCGACCTGGTTGACCCGCACGACCTGCATGAACTCCTCCAGCGGTGTGTCGACCAGGGAGTTGAAGCGCAGGATGCCGGCGTTGTTGACCAGGCCGTCCACCCGGCCGTACGTCTCCTTGGCGGTCCGGGCCGCCGCCCGCCAGTCCGTCTCCTCGCCCACGTCGAGGTGGACGTACCGGGCGCCGATCTCCCGTGCCAGCGCCTCGCCCTGCTCGTCGAGGACGTCGGCCACGAGCACCTCCGCGCCCTCCGCCCGGAACAGCCGGGCCTCCTGCTCCCCCTGTCCCCGCGCCGCCCCGGTGACGACGACGACACGTCCGTCCAGCTTGCCCATGCGGTAACTCCCTAGAGGTGTGGGGCCACGTCGGCGCCGAAGGCCGCCATCTGGTCGGTGAGTTCGGTGCGGCTCCGGCAGCGGAACCGGACCTGGATCTGGTGCACGCCCATCGCGCGGTAGGCGCGCAGGGACTCGGCGAGCGCGTCCGGGGGACCGGTCAGGGTGCGGCGGCCGACGTCCCAGGCGGGCGCGCCGACGTACAGGGGCTCGGTGATGGCTCCGATCGTCAACACGCCCGCGACTCCCGCCTCTTCGCGCAGCCGCCGCAGCCGGGCGATCTGCTCGGGCAGGCGGTCTCGCGGGTCGCCCTGCGGGAGCCAGCCGTCGCCCTTGAGCGCGGCCCTGCGGACGGCGGCGGGGGACGATCCGCCGACCCAGATCGGCACGTGCTCCTGCGCCGGCCGGGGCTTCTGCCCCAGTCCCTCGAAGTCGTGGAGCTTGCCGTGGTGTTCGGGGAACTCCTCGGGGCCGAGGGCCGCGCGCAGGGCGTCGATCGACTCGTCGAGCACGGCCCCGCGGTGCTCGAAGTCGACGCCCAGCGCCGCGAACTCCTCCGGGACGTGCCCGGCCCCGACCCCGAGGATCAGGCGCCCCCCGCCGAGGTGGTCGAGCGTGGCGTACTGCTTGGCGGTCAGGAGGGGGTGACGCAGGCCCACGATCGCCACATGGCTGAGCAGGCGGACGCGTTCCGTCACGCCCGCCAGGAAGGCGAGGGTGGCGACGGGGTCGTACCAGACCGTGCTCATCGCGGAGGCGAGGCGGCGCGGGATGGCCACGTGGTCGCAGCTCGCGATGTAGGCGAAGCCCGCCCGGTCGGCCGTGCGGGCGATGGCGGTCAGGTCGGCCGGGCCGGCCGTGGCCTCCCAGGGCTCGGCGTAGATCGTGCTCTGGGACTGGACGGGCAGTTGGATCCCGTACGCCAGGGCGCTCATGGCCGCCAGAGCCCTTCGGGGGTCAGCCCCAGCAGGTCGATGGCGTTGCCGCGGACGATCCGCTCCACCACGTCCGGGTCCAGGTGGCCCATCTGCGCCTCGCCGACCTCGCGGGACTTGGGCCAGGTGGAGTCGGAGTGCGGGTAGTCGGTCTCGTACAGGACGTTGCCGAGACCGATCGAGTCGAGGTTCTTGAGGCCGAAGGCGTCGTCGAAGAAGCAGCCGTAGACGTGCTCGGCGAACAGCTCGGACGGCGGCCGGTGCACCTTGTCGGCGACCCCGCCCCAGCCGCGGTTCTCCTCCCAGACGACGTCCGCGCGCTCCAGGATGTACGGGATCCAGCCGATCTGGCCCTCGGCGTACATGACCTTGAGGTTCGGGAAGCGCTCGAACTTGCCGCTCATCAGCCAGTCGACCATCGAGAAGCAGCAGTTGGCGAAGGTGATCGTCGAACCGACGGCCGGCGGGGCGTCCTTGGAGGTGGAGGGCATACGGCTGCTGGAGCCGATGTGCATGGCGACGACCGTGCCGGTCTCGTCGCAGGCGGCGAGGAAGGGGTCCCAGTCGTCGGAGTGGACGGAGGGCAGCCCCAGGTGCGGGGGTATCTCGGAGAAGGCGACCGCGCGGACCCCGCGGGCCGCGTTGCGGCGGACCTCGGCTGCGGCGAGCTCGGCGTCCCAGAGGGGGATGAGGGTCAGCGGTATGAGGCGGCCCTGGGCCTTGGGCCCGCACCACTCCTCCACCATCCAGTCGTTGTACGCGCGCACGCACAGCAGCCCCAGCTCGTGGTCCGCGGCCTCGGTGAAGGTCTGGCCGCAAAAACGCGGGAAGGTCGGGAAGCAGACGGCGGACTGGACGTGGTTGACGTCCATGTCGGCCAGCCGCTGGGGGACGTCGTACGACCCCGGGCGCATCTGCTCGTACGTGATGACCTCGAGCTTGATCTCGTCCCTGCTGTAGCCCACGGCGGTGTCCAGACGGGTCAGCGGGCGCTGGAGGTCCTCGTACAGCCACCAGTCGCCGATCGGGCCGTCGTCGCCGGGGGCGCCCATCACGGGCTTGAAGCGGCCGCCGAGGAAGCTGATCTCCTTCAGCGGGGCGCGCACGATACGGGGGCCTACGTCCAGGTACTTCTTGGGGAGCCGGTCCTGCCAGACGTCCGGCGGTTCCACGGTGTGGTCGTCGACGGAGATGATCTGAGGGAGCGTCAGTTCGGAGTCCATGGCGCTCACGGTAGCGCTGATCTGACGGTCCGTCAGCTCCCTGTGCCGGGGGTCGACGGGTGGGGAGAAGAGGTGAGGGCTTGGTGAGATCCCGCGTGCCGGGCTGTGACGGAGCTCTCCACAGCTGACGCATCCGCCGGGAACAAGGCAAACTGACGGGGTTGCTCACAGGGGTCTAGGGGGACACGGCGATGGACGATGTACCGCGGGTGCCGGAGCAGAGGCGCCCCGGCCCGGCTGAGCCGACGGAACTGCGCTTCGGCGTGCTCGGCCCGGTGCGTGCCCGGCGCGGCGACGAGGTCCTGAACACCGGCTCACCGCAACAGCGCGCCCTGCTGGCCGCCCTGCTGCTGCGCGAGGGCCGTACGGCCACCGCCGCCGAGCTGATCGACGCCCTGTGGGGCGAGGAGCCGCCCTCCCAGGCGCTGGCGGCGCTGCGCACGTACGCCTCCCGGCTGCGCAAGGTGCTGGACGCGGGGGTCCTGGTCAGCGAGTCGGGCGGGTACGCGGTGCGCGGGCTCGGCGAGGGCGCGCTGGACCTGGCCGTCGCCCAGGACCTGGCGGCCGAGGCGGAGAAGGCGCGGGCCGCCGGGGATCTGTGCCACGCGCGGGAGGTGCTGAGCCGGGCGCTCGCCCTGTGGGACGGGGAGACGCTGGCGGGAGTACCGGGGCCGTACGCCGAGGCGCAGCGCGTGCGCCTGGAGGAGTGGCGGCTGCAACTGCTGGAATCCCGGCTGGACATGGACCTGGAGCAGGGCTGCCACGCGGAGGCGGTCTCGGAGCTGACGGCGCTGACGGCGGCGCATCCGCTCCGGGAGCGCCCGCGGGAGCTGCTGATGCTCGCCCTGTACCGCAGCGGGCGGCAGGCGGAGGCGCTCGCCGTGTACGCCGACACCCGCCGGCTGCTCGCCGAGGAGCTGGGCGTCGACCCCCGCCCGGGCCTCAGCGAACTCCAGCAGCGGATCCTGCGGGCGGACCCGGGTCTCGCGGAGCCCTCCGCCCCGCAGGCCGAGCCCGCCGCCGTCCCCGTACGCCCCGCGCAACTGCCTGCCACCGTCCCGGACTTCACCGGCCGTGCGGCCTTCGTGGCGGAGCTCGGCGAGGTGCTGGCCTCGGCGGAGGGCCGCGTGATGGCGGTCTCGGCGCTGGCCGGCATCGGGGGCGTCGGCAAGACGACCCTCGCGGTGCACGTGGCCCACCAGGCGCGGGCCGCCTTCCCGGACGGACAGCTGTACGTCGACCTGCAGGGCGCCGGCCCCCGGGCGGCCGAACCGGAGACGGTCCTCGGATCCTTCCTGCGCGCGCTCGGCACGGCGGACTCGGCGATCCCGGACTCCCTGGACGAGCGCGCGGCGCTGTACCGGTCGGTGCTGGACGGGCGCCGGGTGCTGGTCCTGCTGGACAACGCCCGGGACGCGGCGCAGGTGCGGCCGCTGCTGCCGGGCACCGAGGGCTGCGCGGCGCTGGTGACCTCCCGGGTGCGGATGGTCGACCTGGCCGGCGCCCATCTCGTCGACCTGGACGTGATGTCCCCCGAGGAGGCGCTGGCGCTCTTCACGAAGATCGTCGGCGCGGAGCGGGTGGCCGCGGAGCGCGAGGCCGCGCTGGACGTGGTGGCCGCGTGCGGGTTCCTGCCGCTGGCGATCCGGATCGCGGCCTCGCGGCTGGCGGCCCGCCGCACCTGGACCGTCTCGGTGCTGGCCGCCAAGCTGGGCGACGAGCGCCGGCGCCTGGACGAGCTGCAGGCCGGCGACCTCGCGGTCAAGGCCACCTTCGAGCTGGGCTACGGCCAGCTGGAGCCGGCCCAGCAGCGGGCGTTCAGGCTGCTGGGCCTCGCGGACGGCCCGGACATCTCGCTCGCCGCGGCGGCGGCGGTGCTGGACCTCCCGGTCGAGGAGACCGAGGACCTGCTGGAGTCCCTGGTCGACACCTCGCTGCTGGAGTCGGCGGCGCCCGGCCGCTACCGGTACCACGATCTCGTACGGCTCTACGCGCGTGCGTGCGCCGAGCGGGACGAGTGGCCGCCGAGCGAGCGGACGGCGGCGCTGTCGCGGCTGCTGGACTTCTACCTGGCCACCGTCGGCGGGGTCTATCTCATCGAACGGCCCGGGGACCGCCTGGTCGACCACCTCGCGGCACCGGAGTACCCGGGGCTGACCTTCTCCGACCGGCACGCGGCGCAGGACTGGCTGTACGCGGAGGCGGTCTCCCTGCTGGCCTGCGTACGGCAGTCCGCACACCCGGGGATGATCGGGCACGCCGTGGACGTGCTGTGGGCGGCGGTCGACCTGGCCGAGTCGGGCACCAACTCCAAGGAGTACGAGGCGGTCGCGTCGGCGCTGCGCGAGGCGGCGCGGGAGGCCGGGGACCCGCGCGCGGAGGCCCGGGCGCTGATCTCGCTGGCCTACGCGCACAGCATCACCGGCCGGTTCGACCTGGCCGACGAGGAGGCCGGCCGGGCCCGGGAGCTGACCGGGGACGGGGCCGGTGATCCGCTGGCCGGCTGCTGGTCGTACAACATCCTCGGCGCGATCGCGTTGTACCAGAGCCGTCATGCCGACGGCGAGCGGTACTTCAGGCGGGCGATCGCGGATTTCCGCTCGGTGGGGGACCGTTCGGGCGAGGCGAGCGCGCTGTGCAACCTCTCGCGGACCTATCTGGCCACCGGCCGCACCGACGAGGCCGTCGCGCTGGCCCGGCAGGGCACCGCGATGTACGACGGCATGGGGCACGCGCTGAAGGGGGCCAACGGGCGGTACGCGCTGGGGCTCGCGCTGACCCGGAGCGGGAAACTGGCGGAGGCCACCCGGTGCCTTCAGCTGGCGCTGGAGGTGTTCCGGGAGAGCAGGCAGCGGCTGTGGGAGGGGATGACCCTCTTCCGGCTCGCCGAACTGGACCTCGCGGCCCGGCGGCCCGCGCAGGCGGCGGCCGACGCGGAGACCGCGCTGACGCTGCTGCGGGGCATCGGCGGCGAGTGGCGGCGGGGCAACGTCCTCACGGTGCTGGGGCGCGCCCTCAACGGCGTCGGCCAGCTGGACCGGGCGCAGGTGTGCTGGCGGGAGGCGCTGGAGATCTTCGAGGCGCTGGGAGCGCCGGAGGCGGACGAGGTCCGGGCCCTGCTGACGCCGGCGTCGGTCGCCTGAGCGGGCGTTCATCGTTCGTTTATCGCCCTCGTGCAGTCTTGCTCGTGCCGGGCCGTCGCGTCGGGGGGCAGACGGAACGGCACGGGGGCGGGCCTCCAGGGCCTGTCCGGCAATTCCCGTCGTCCGCCCGGAGGGGCGGGCCGCGCGGTGTCACGGGGGAGGCGCCACGTGGGCGGCTGGGCAACGCGGCGAGCGAGCGTGCCAGGCATCGCGCGGCAGACGGGAATTGTCGGACAGGCCTAAGGTGAACCGGCCTCAGGATCCGTCCGGCGGCCCTCGGGGGAGCTGCCGGGCGGATCCCGTCCATCCACCGCACGAGCCTTTTTTCAGGGGAGCACCAGATGAGCGACGAGAACACCACCGACAACATCCACGTCACCGACGAGCCGGCCGCCGCCGAGGTGACCCCGGCCAACATCCACGTCACGGACGAGCCGCTCACGGCGGCCACCGCGAAGGACTCGGGCACGGTCAAGCCGGACAACATCCACGTCACCGACGAGAAGGCCTGACGACCACCACCCCGACGGGGAACGGCCGCGGCAGCCCGGAGGGGAGCTGCCGCGGCCGAGTCGTTCCCGTCGTCACACGGTCCACTCCTTGAGGACGGCCGCCACACTGCGCACCGTGCTCTCCTGCCGCTTGAGCTCCCGAGCCAGCGCGGAAACCCGCTGCTGATCGAGCTTGACCGGGACCCCGGCGGCGGTCAGATACGCATGAGCGACGGCAACGGCCACCCGCAGGTTCGAACGCTCCAGCCAGCGCATATTCCCCAGCGAATGCACCAGGGCCGCCGCCTTCGCATGCACCCCCTGGTAGACCTCCTGCCCGACCAGCACCGCCCGATGACGCTCGACCGCGGCCACGGGAACGCCGTAGTCGTCGATGGCAGGGTCCTCCTGACCCGCCCGCTGCGCGACCTCCAGGATCCAGGCGAGGTCCACGTTGAGATTCACAGCCCGGTTTCCCCCTCGATCTCATCGATGAGATCGCCGTACTCGTCGAGCACTTCCTGCGCGGCGGCCATGAACACGGCGCGCAGGTGCTCGTTGTCGTCCCGGATGAGCTGCTCGACATACTCGTTGACGGGTATCCGCCTCGTGGCCGCGGCCTGTCGGGCCATCTCCGCCGTCTCGTCGTCCATGCGGATGTTGATCTGTGTCTTGGCCATGCCGGGATGGTATCAACAGATACCACCCTGCGCTATCGGGTGATACCAGCCCTGCGCAACTTCCCCTTCACCACCTTCCCGCTCGCGTTCCGCGGCAGCTCCCCCACGAACTCCACCGCCCTCGGCACCTTGTAGTTCGCCATCTCGCGCCGCGCCCAGGCGATCAGGTCGTCGGCCGTCAGGACGGACCCCGGGCGGCGGACCACGTACGCCTTGCCGACCTCGCCCAGCCTCGGGTCCGGGACGCCGATGACCGCCACGTCCGCCACGTCGGGGTGCAGGCCGAGCAGTTGCTCTATCTCCGCCGGGTACGCGTTGAAGCCGCCGACGATGAACATGTCCTTGATGCGGTCGGTGATGCGGAGGTTGCCGGCCGCGTCGAGGACGCCGACGTCACCGGTGCGCAGCCAGCCGTCCTCCGTCAGGACCTCGGCGGTCGCGGCCTCGTCCTCGTAGTAGCCGCGCATCACGTTGAAGCCCCGGACCAGGACCTCCCCGGGCTCCCCGGCCGGCGCCTCGACCCGCACCTCCGTACCCGGTATCGCCCGCCCCGACGTCGACGCGATCACCGTCGGCTCGTCGCCCCGGCGGCACATCGTGACGATGCCGCTCGCCTCGGACAGGCCGTAGGCGGTCAGGACCGTGCCGACGCCGAGTTCGCCGCGCAGGCGCTCCACCAGGCGCAGCGGCACGACCGCCGCGCCGGTCACCACCAGCCGCAGGGCGGACAGGTCGTGGGCGTCCCGGGCGGGGTGGTCCAGGAGCGACTGGTGCAGGGTCGGCGGGCCCGGCAGGACGGAGACGCGTTCCGCCGCGATGTTGGCGAGGGCCGTGTCCACGTTGAACACCGGCTGCGGGATCATCGTCGCGCCCCGCATCAGGCACGCGATCACCCCCGCCTTGTAGCCGAAGGTGTGGAAGAAGGGGTTCACGATGAGGTAGCGGTCGCCCCGCTCCAGGCCCGCGAGGTCGCTCCAGATCTCGTAGCCCCGCAGCGTCTGCGCGTGGGTGATGACCGCGCCCTTGGGGCGGCCCGTCGTCCCGGACGTGAAAATGATGTCGGAGGGCATGGAGGGGGACAGCAGCGCGGCGCGGGCCCGTACCTCCGGCTCACCCACGCCCTCCCCGCTCGCCAGGAAGTCCTTCCAGGTGCGGAAGTCCGCCGGGGCGTCCTCCGAGAGCACCACGACCTGTTCCAGGTCGGGGAGTGCGGGCAGGGGGGCGGGCCCCGGGCCCTCCCCCGCGGCGCGGCGCAGCGAGGCCACGTACGACGTGCCCAGGAACGTCCCGGTCACGAACAGCAGCCGCGCCCCGCTGCGCCGCAGCACGTCCGCCGCCTCGCCGCCCTTGAACCGGGTGTTCAGCGGCACCAGCACCGCGCCCGCCGACACCGCGCCCAGCGCGGCGACCATCCAGTCCAGGGAGTTGGGCGCCCAGATCCCCACCCGGTCGCCGACCGCGATCCCGTTCGCCACACAGGCGGCGGCCGCCCGGTCGACGCGGGCGCCCAACTCCGCGTACGAGATGCGGACCCGCCCGTCCACCACCGCCTCGACGTCCGCGTACCGCTCGGCGGCCGAGCGGACCAGGCCCGGGATCGTCCCCCACTCCACGTCACCGCGCACAACAGCCCCCTACCCACTAGCTGACTGACCGTCAGATTAGCTGTAACCTGACGCCCTGTCAGCTCAGGGGACAGCAGGCGGAGGTGCACCAGCATGGGCGGAGTCAAGGACGCCACCGCGATCGTCGGCATAGGACAGACACCGTTCGCCAAGCATCTCGAGGACGACGAGAGAACCCTCGCCTGCCGTGCCGTCCTCGCCGCCCTCGACGACGCCGGGATCGCGCCCGGCGAGGTCGACGCGCTCGCCTCGTACACCATGGAGGAGACGGACGAGGTGGAGCTGGCCAAGGCCGTCGGCCTCGGGGACCTGACCTTCTTCAGCAAAGTGGGCTACGGGGGCGGCGGTTCGTGCGCCACCGTCGCGCACCTCGCCGCCGCCATCGCCTCCGGCCAGGCGACCGTCGGGGTCGCCTGGCGGTCCCGCAAGCGCGGCTCCGGCCCCCGCCCCTGGACCAACACCACCGTCCAGCTGCCCACCCCGGCCCAGTGGACCCGGCCCTTCGGCCTGCTCCGGCCCGCCGACGAGATAGCCATGCTCACCCGCCGCTACATGCACGAGTACGGCGCCACCCGGGACCATCTGTTCAACGTCGCGCTCGCCTGCCGCAACCGGGCGAACCAGAATCCCGCCGCCGTGATGTACGAACGGCCCCTGACCCGCGAGATGTACATGACCGCGCGGTGGATCAGCGAGCCCCTGTGCCTCTTCGACAACTGCCTGGAGACCGACGGGGCGTTGGCCTGCGTGGTGGTCAGCGCCGAGCGCGCCCGGGACTGCCGGCAGACCCCCGTGTACGTCCACTCCGCCGCGCAGGGCCTGCCCGCCCAGCACCACGGCATGGTCAACTACTGGAACGACGACCCGCTCACCGGCCCCGCCTGGACCGCCGCCCGACACCTGTGGAAACACGCCGACTTCACGCCCCAGGACGTCGATGTCGCCCAGATCTACGACGCGTTCACCGCGCTGATCCCGCTGTCCCTGGAGGGCTACGGCTTCTGCGGGCGCGGCGAGGGCGGGGCGTTCACCGAGCAGGGCGCGCTGGAGATCGGCGGGCGGCTCCCGCTCAACACGAGCGGCGGCGGGCTCAGCGAGGCCTACGTCCACGGCTTCAACCTCATCAACGAGGGCGTACGGCAGCTGCGCGGCACCAGTACCGCCCAGGTCCCGGACGCCGCCACCTGCCTGGTCACCGCCGGTGAGGGAGTCCCGACGTCCGCACTGCTGCTGAGGAGTTGAGATGCTGACGCCCGTCACCGACGCCGACGGCGCCCCCTTCTGGGGCTACGCCCGCCAGGGCGAACTGCGCGTCCAGGCCTGCGCCGACTGCGGCGAGCCGCGCTTCCCGCCCCGGCCCTGCTGCCCGCACTGCCAGTCCTTCGCCGCCGAGTGGCGCCGGACGGAGGGCCACGGCCGCATCTGGTCCTACGTCCTCCCGCACCCGCCGCTGCTGCCCGACTACGCCGAGCAGGCCCCGTACAACGTGGTCGTCGTCGAACTCGCCGACGCCCCGCGCATCCGGCTGGTCGGCAACGTGGTCGCCGAGGCCGGAGCGCGCCTGGACTCGGTGGCGCCGGAGCGCATCCGGATCGGGGCGAGGGTGCGGGTCGTCTTCACCGACGACGGTCTGCCGCAGTGGGTGCTGGAGCGGCCGTGACGACGACCCGGGCCATCACCGTCTTTGTCGACAAGGACACCGGCGTCGCGACCGTCACCCTCGACCGGCCCGACCGTCTCAACGCCATCGACCTGACCATGCGGGACGAACTCCGGCAGACCTGGCGGGAGTTGCGGTTCGACGACGCCGTACGCGCGGTCGTCCTCACAGGTGCGGGCGAGCGGGCCTTCTGCACCGGTCTGGACCGCGACGCCGTCGTCCCGCAGCCCGGCTCGCCCTTCATGGCGGACGATCCGCTGCTGCGGGTGGGCCCCAAGTCGAACGACCTGTGGAAACCGGTCGTCGCCGCCGTACGCGGCATGGCCTGCGGGGGCGCCTTCTACCTGCTCGGCGAGGCGGACTTCGTCGTCGCCGACCCCACGGCCACATTCTTCGACCCGCACACCACCTACGGCATGGTCAGCGCCTACGAGTCGGTGCTGCTGGCCCAGCGGATGCCGTACGGGGAGGTCGCGCGGATGATGCTGATGGGCACGGCGGAACGGATCTCGGCACGGCGCGCCCACGAGATCGGCCTGGTCTCCGAACTCACCGAGCCCGGCGGGGCGTTGGCTGCGGCCACTCAGTGCGCGGCCGTCATCGCCGGGTATCCGCCGGAGGGCGTCCAGGGCACCGTGCGGGCGCTGTGGGCGGCCCGGGAGGGCGCGGTGGCCGCCGGGTTCGCGCAGGCCGCCCATCTGGTCGCGCTCGGGAATCTGCCGGGCGAACGCCAGGCGGAGCTGTTCGCTCGGCGCGGCGGCACCTACCGGACCCGTTGAGCCGATCGGGTCACCGCATGGCGGTCACGGCTCAGCGGGCGTAGCGTCGGCACGGACGGCCGCCGTCCACACCCTTCCGTGCAACTGGTACGACGGCCGTCCCCCGCTTCGTCTCAGGTCGTGCGTGCGGTGCCGGTGCCCTTCTCGGCGTCCAGGGCGTACACGCAGCGGTCCTTGCTGCACGCGTACACGACCCCGTCCCTGACCACCGGCGCCCCGGTGATCTCGCCGCCGGTCGCCAGCTTCCAGCGCAGCCGGCCGTCGTCGGCTTTCAGGGTGTACAGCAGGTGGTCGGTGGAGCCGAAGTGGATGCGGCCCTCCGCCACGGCCGGCGCCCCCACGATGTCGCCGCCCGCCTGGAAGCGCCACTTGGGTGTGCCCGTGACCGCGTCCAGGGTGTAGAGGCCCTTGCCGCTGCCGACGTGGACATGGCCCGCGGCCACCAGGACCGGGTCGACGGACGCCCGGGACTCGGTGGCGATGCGCCAGCGGTCGCGGCCGTCGGTGGCGTCGAGGGCGTAGACCGTGCCGAGGTAGTCGGCGAGGTAGATGCCGCCGCCGGTGACGGCCGGGCCCGGCGCGAAGGTGGGCGGGGAGAGGAACACCGCCGGTGCCTCGAAGTGCCACCTGACGTGGCCGCCGGCGACGTCGAGGGCCAGCACACGGGTGCCGGCGGACACGTAGACGTAGCCGTCCGGGGCGTGCGTCAGCCGGATCGGCACACCGCCGCAGGAGGCGGCGTCGCCGATCGGGTAGGACCAGCGCTCGTCACCCGTACGGGCGTCCAGGGCACGCAGCCGGGCGTCCTGCCAGACGTACACCGTGCCCTCGTGCACGGCGGGCCCGGCCTCCGGCGACTCGAAGTCGGTCTGGGCGCCGGTGAGCTCCCACAGCTTCCGCCCGGTCGCGGCCTCCCAGGCCTGGACCCCGCCGCCGCGGGTGCCGGTGACGACCGTGCCCCGGTCGGCGTGCAGGGAGTACACCCAGGCGTCGGTGTTCAGCCGCCACAGGTCGGCGCCCTCACGGCAGTCCAGGGCGAACAGCGTGGGCCCGTCGGAGGCGTGGATACGGCCGTCGGCGACCGCCATCGACCAGGCCACGTCCCGTGTCTTGAAGCGCCGCCGCCCGGTGGCCACGTCCAGGGCGTGCACCTCGAAGGAGGTCACGTAGACGAGGTCGCCGAAGACGGAGGGGGTGCCCCACACGTCGTTGGACATGCGGAAGCGCCACGGACGCCAGCCGGCGGCCTCCGGCGCGGGGGCGGGGGGCGCCGGAACGGCAGGGTCCGCGCCGTTGACGCCCGGGCGGGGCTTGGCCCAGGAAGCTGCCAGGGCGGCCTCCGGCGGGGGCGCCTTCACGGCGGCGGCGCGCACGTCGGCGACCCGGGGGCCGGGGCCGATGGGCACCTGGGCGCCGGCGAGGCGGACCGGGCCGGTGTCGGGGGCGCCGACCGGTACCGGGGG
>NZ_WVUG01000152.1 GCF_017614965.1 Streptomyces griseorubiginosus
ACCCCGAGCGGTGTGCTCGACCCCCCACCGACCCCACAGGCGCCCCCTGCCGGGGTGCGCGAGATCGTGCTGGACGCCGACGGTGTCCCCCTCTCAGGCCTGCTCGGCCAGCCAACGGACGGCCCGCCCCGAGCGACCGTGGTGGCCCTCCACGGGGGAGGGATGCGGGCCGGCTACTTCCACGCGCCTGCCCACCAGGGCCTGTCGCTGCTCACACTCGGCACCCGGCTGGGCTTCACCGTGCTGGCGCTGGACCGCCCCGGTTACGGACGCTCGGCCCCACGCCTGCCGCGCGGGCAGACGCTACGGGAACAGTCCGCCACCGTCCGCGCGGCACTGGCCGACTTCGACCTGCGCCATCCCGTCGGGGCAGGCGTGTTCGTCGTGGCCCACTCCTACGGCGGCAAGCTCGCCCTCGCCCTGGCCGCCGACGGCGCGGACCTCCTCGGACTCGACATCTGCGGTCTGGGCCACCGGTTCGCGGTCGACCCGGAACGGCTCGGGTCGCTGCACGAGCGCCGCACCGCCGCACTGCACTGGGGTCCGCTGGGCCTCTACCCGAAGTACACCTTCCGGCTCGCCGCGACCCTGGTCGGCCCGATGCCGGAACTGGAGGAGCGTGAGGTGCGGCTCTGGCCCGAGGTCTTCAGGCAACTCGCCCCGCGGGTGCGGATCCCCGTCCGGTTCACCTTCGCCGAGTACGAGCGCTGGTGGCGGCACGACGACGAGGCGCTGGCGGAGCTGACCGGTCTGCTCGCGGCCCCGAAGGTCTGTGTCGACCGGCTGCCGGGGGCCGGCCACAACGCCAGCCTGGGCTGGGCCGCCCGCGCCTACCATCTGCGGGCCCTGGCGTTCTTGGAGGAATGCCTCATCGCCGCCGCCTCACCACGCGGGAACCCGTCGACAGACCGGTCGGCGCGGCGGTGACGGGCCCCCGCAACCGGCCGTACACGGAGGTGGGCTGAGAGGCCAGTCCCCTGTCGTACAGCACTGGGTACAACACCCCGCCGACGGACAGGGCCTCCGAGAGCCGACCGCGACTCAGTGGCACGCCCCGCACCGGCGGGGGATCTTCTCAGGCGCGCGGTGCGCCGGCTGGCACCCGGCGGCTGGATCCCAGCGGAGGATTTCTGCTTCCTGCCCGGCGAGGACGCGCCCACCCTGGCCGGACCCGCGGTCGTCCAGGCCTACCTGCGGGCCTTCAGCCAGCACCGCACCGACATGCGCTTTGTGCGGCGGCTGCCCTCCGGGTGCCGAGTTCATCACGGCGCTGGCACCGAGGCGCGGGACGTCACGGCGCTGCTGTTCTCGGCCTGGGGACGACGCCCCGAGGCGTGATCCGATCGGCACCGATTGACCTCAACCTGGGTTGAGCTTCTACGGTGGCGAGCACAAACCGCGACCGACCCCAAGTCGCTTGAGGAGACGGAGAGGTGCGCCCCCAACCGAAGGTGAACGGACAGAGCACGCGAGGTGGTCAGGCAGCCGTACCAGTGCTCGCCGGCACACTCACGATCATGGCCGGAGCAGTGGTGTCGCCCGCGATACCCGGCATACGCTCCGCCCACGCGCGTACGGCCGGCGTCGATCTGCGGGCCAGGATGATCATCAGTGCCCACGCGCTGGCGATCGTGCTGTTCGCTCCGTTCGCGAGCGCCTTCTCCGAGCGCATCGGAGGCAAGCGCGCCCTGGTGACCGGCATGCTCGCCTTCGCGCTGGGCGGCAGCTCGGGCTTGTACCACCGCGCTCTTCCTCAGACAATTCCCCGCCCCTGTCGTCACCCAGCCCGCAGTCGGCTCGCTCGGCATCCAGCCCCTGTGCCTCGTCATCGCGGCCGGGGCCGCCCTCATCGCCGGCGCATACCTCACCTGCGCCCGGCGTCGGACACCGCCGGGCAGCCCGGCGCACGGCGCATAGGAGGGCCGGCACGCCACCGCGTCGGGCTCGGCCCACCTGGGCGCCACAACGGGCCGGGCGCAGGCGCCGCCGGAGAACCCCTGGACGCGCCGACCGCCGCCCCCGAACGCACAGCCGACCGGGGACGGTGACGCGGCAGACCCCCTTCCGTCCCGGAGCCGACTCGGATCCCGGTACCGAACCGCCAGGAACCCGGCAGCCGCATCCACCACCCACCACATCACCCCCGAAGGAGACACATGTCCGCGTCCCCTCTTCGCCTCGCCGTCATCTGCGCCAGCGTCCGGGAGGGCAGGTTCGGTCCCACGGTCGCGCGCTGGATCACCGACCAGGCCCGCCGGCGCGGCGACCTCGAGGTCGACTACATCGACCTCGCCGACCACCCGCTGCCAGTGGCGCTGTCGCAGTCCCCGTCCGCCGCGGACGCGGAGGTACTGGCCCAGGTGACGCCCCGTCTGGAGAGCGCCGACGCCTTCGTCGTGGTGACGCCGGAGTACAACCACAGCTACCCGGCATCGCTGAAGTCCCTGATCGACTGGCACTACACGCAGTGGCGGGCCAAGCCCGTGGGCCTGGTGTCGTACGGCGGTCTGGCGGGCGGCCTGCGCGCGGCCGAGCACCTGCGGCCGGTCTTCGCCGAACTGCACGCCGTCACCATCCGCGAGCAGGTCAGCTTCCACAACGCCTGGGAGAAGTTCGAGGAGGACGGCACGCCGAAGGAGCCCGAGGCCGCCGTGGCCGCCGCCAAGACGATGCTGGACCAGCTCTCCTGGTGGGGCGAGGCCCTGCGGGAGGCGCGCCGGAAGCGGCCGTACGGTCAGTGATCCACCGAAGCCGTCGCGCCCCTTGCGAGATGGGAGGGGCGCGACGGCCGGACTGCGTCACCGGGCATGTGCCGTCCTGTCGCCGGACACGGGTCAGGCCGCGGCGCTCATCCCCCGCCCGAGTCGGAAGCCGACGCCCCGCACGGTGAGGATCCAGGTGCTGGCACCGAGCTTCTTACGCAGGCTGTTCACATGCGTGTCGATGGTCCGCCCGGTGGCCGGCGAACGGTCGTGCCACACCAGCGCCATCAGTTCCTTCCGGCTGAAGACCGTGCCGGGACGGGAGGCGAGCACGTGCAGCAAGTCGAATTCCTTGCGAGTCAGGGCCAGCAGGTTTCCGGAGAGGTACGCCTCCCGCCGGGCTGCGTCGATCCGCAGTGGCCCGTGGACGATGCACCGGGTGTGGACCGCAAGACGGGCCCGGCGCAGCACCGCCTCCACGCGGGCTACCAACTCCTGCAGGCCGTAGGGCTTGTTGACGCAGTCGTCACATCCGGACTTCAGGCACAGCACGCGTTCGAGCTCTGTGCCGCTTTCTGTGATCGCGATGATCGGAGTGTCCGCCGTCGCGCGTATGTCCGCACAGACCTGCAGACCGTCGAGGTCCGGCAGTCCAAGATCGAGTAACAGCAGGTCGGCTTTGTGATGTTGCGCCAATGCCGCTGCACCCGTCCCGACGCTCCACGCGTCAAAGCCGTTCCGCCTCAGCACTTGGACGACGGACCGTGCGCAGGCGGCGTCATCGTCCACTACAAGCACCCGCATGACTCAGCTGGCCTTTCGCTGTGTGACTGGCAAACCAAGGGAAGCGTTGTCTGGCGGGCACCACCGCTCCGCCCAGCACGGTACTCGGGTGGTGTCGGTCGCGGGCGCCGACCAGCCGAGCCGAGCGGGGAATCGGTGGGCCGTTCCGACCGCTCCCGTCGACCCTGCGACGGGGGGTGGCTCCGCCGCACGGCATGTCCAACGGTGACTGGACAGTCGTTCGGGTATCGACACCTAAGCGTAAGAACCCTGCGCCGGAGAGTGTCAACAAGGCCAGGGTGAACTTCGGTAGCCTCCGCTCCGCTTGGAGGGCCGAGCGCGGGCGCCGGTCACCGGAGACCCCTGCTAGAGGCCGGGTTGTTCATCTCTCGATGACTTACCGCGCCGTGGCATATGCGGAATTTCACAGATCGTGTAACTCAGCAGCAGCAGACCGGCGTTGGACACCGGACCCAGCGACGGGAGATCCGGACGCTGATCGCCAGGTGTGCTCCGAAAACGTCGGCCGAGGAGTCCACGCCGGACAGGGCTGTCGTCAGGCACACGCCCACCGCGACTGCGGTCCAAGGGCCGTGGTGGCGTGGATGGTGTGGCCGATCTGATCCCCGATCAAAACCTCGTCAACGCGCAGCACCGACTGCTGCAGCTGCGGATTGCCGTTCACGGCGGAACCGGGGATCGCCGATAGCAACAGCGCGAACAGCTGAACCCGTAGTACGCCAGCAGCCCGACGAGGTACGCTGCCTGGTCGTGGCCCCTGGCCTGGTCCAGGGCATCCCCATCGTGGCCGGGCGCCCCGTTCGGCCACGCCGCCGCCCAGATTCACTGCTCGGGGGCAAGGGCTACGGCTCCAACCCCAACCGCGAGGACTGCTCAAGCGTCGGATCCTGCCGGTCATCTCCCGCAAGGGCGCCCCGGATATCGAGGGCCTGGGCAAGCTCCGTTACGTCGTCGAGCAGACTTTCGCCCTGCTCCACCCATTCAAACGCCTCGCCGTGCGATGGGAACGCCGAAGCGAACTTCCCGATGCCTTCGTCTCATTGGGCTGCGGCCTCATCTGCTGGAGGCGCCCGACGAAGCACCGATCATGATCGCGTCACCTGCTTTGGCTACAACTCGCACCACTCACCCAGAGGGCCGGCCGCCCGCGTCTGCGTGAAGAGGTGCACCAGGTCCCACGCCCGATCGACATCCAGGACAAAATCGCCCGTGAACGCGGCGAGGTCGTCCATGATCGGGACTTCGACCTCGGCACCCGAGGGCGCGGTGCCGTCTCCTGCGAGCAGGGACATCCGCTCGGTGTCACTCATCAGGTGGACGACCGCGTGGTCATCTCGGAAGGCCAGGGTCAGCACCGGGAACTGCCTGTTCGGCGACCGAACCTCGACATAACCCTGGCCACAGGAACGCAGGTCAGTGAAGCGATCTGACAGATCCTTCACCTCTGTTCGTCGCTCAACCGGATCAAACAATCCCGTTTCCGGCGACGTCGCCGCCCACACCACGCTCATTCAGTCCCGCTTTCCAACACAAGCCCATCACCCACGATCCAGGGCCACGCTCCCACGCTTCACCACGACACAACCACTGGGAAGGGATCACATGATCGTGCTCCAAGCTCTTACGGCACTGCGGCCGCGCTGCCCGGCGCGGCGATCCGCGACGTCGTCCCCCTCAGCGTCGGCGTTCTGGCTGAGCGACCGGTTCGGCACCAGGTCCGTGAGGCTCGGCACGGTCACCGTCGGCCTGCCGAGCGCCCTCCCCCGTCTGGACATCGACGCGCTGGACCGGGCCGGGGTGCGGGTCGTGCTCCTTCTGGAGGGCATCAATGACTCCTCTCCCCTGCGGCGGCCACCCCGCCTTCACCGCGGTCCGCGAGGCGGTACGGCGGCGAGTCAATGCGTTCATCCGCAGTGGCGGCGCCTTCGACGCGGTGGCCGACGGCGCCGTGCGCGACTCGGCCGACCCGCAGCGCATCCGGGCCGGCTATGACCCCGGTGACCACCTGCACTTCGACGATGCGGGAACGGCCGCCGTCGCCGGCGCCGTCGACGAGCCCTGTCCTGCTGACCGGTCAGCCGGACACATGGCGAGTGCCATGTGTCCGGGCAGCGCGCTGTCCGCAGCGGGAGTGCAGGGCTCCTCGCCGTGTTCCGCCTTACTGCGGCAGCAGGTGTTCGCCACCGCAGTTGATGATGAAACGGCGCAGCACCTTGATCATGGCCACGTACTCCTCGTCCGAGATGCCCCGGTGGATGTGCTCCCGGGAGCCGATGAGGATGTCCAGCAGTTCCGTCCTGGCCTTCGTCCCGTCGGTGGTGATGCGAAGCCGCCCGCCGTCCGCCTCCTCGGCCCAGCCGCGGCGCACCAGATCGTCGGCGGCCGGATCGACGGTGCCCGGGTCGATGTATCCGGTCAGCTCGACCCGCAGTTCGTCGCGGGTCAGGCCGCCTTCGTTCTCGGAGAGCTTGTTCAGCACTCCCGCGTGGGTCCGGTTGGAGTCCTTCGCGGCCAGCAGCCCGTCCGCGTACTCGATCACTGCCCGCTCGGCCACACTGGCCCACAGGCCGACGGGCGATTCGGCCAGCGCGGCGTCTTCCTGGTTCATGCTGTCTCCTTGGGGCATACCGCCCTCCATGGTGTGAGCGGGAAAGGGAGAAGAGATGGAGAGGGGGGTCGCGCGCGGTCCCGCCGTGAGCCGCCCCCGGGCGGCCGAGGGCGGCAGCCGTGCGCCCGTTGGCTCAGTCCGGTTCGACGAAGGTGTCCAGCAGCGGCGGGGGGAAGAGCGCGGCCGCCGAGGCCACGAACCCCCGGGCCAGCTCGGTCAGCTCCGACGCGTCGCGCTCTCCCAGGCGGGCGTACGGGGCTCGGTCCAGACGGTCGGTGGCCTCCTCCACCTGCTCGCGCAGCCGCAGGCCCTTCGGGGTCAGCGCACCGGCTTTGTCCATCAGACCCCGCTCGCGCAGCCGTTCCTCCGCCGCCTGCCAGTCGTCGATGGTCCAGCCGCGCTTGGTCATGACGAACTCCCGGGGCATGCCCTGCGGGCTTGCGCAGTGCGACACCAGGCCGTCCAGTCCGGCGAGTCCCGCCTCGCTCAGCACGGAGAAGTGACCGCCGCCCCGGTACTCGCGCAGCAGCGTCGTGGCGTGCCAGAAAGCCAGATGCGGTTCGTCGGGCACCGGCAGGTCGGCGTTGGCCGCGAACAGCGGACGGTCGGCGCGCTCACATGCCTCCGCCGCGCGCAGGGCGAGTTCGGCGGCCCGGACCATGCCGGGCGAGTCCAGCTCGCGTTCGTCCAGCACCTGACGCAGTGTCGCGTCGACCGCACGCAGCCGGGCCTCGAGCACGGCGGACGGGGCGACCTGCTGCCAGAGCCCGGGGAACAGCTCCGCCACCAGACCGTGCGCGAAGCCGTTGAAGATCGCGGTGATGACGCCGGGCCCCACGGCGCCCAGCGGTGCGGCGCGTCCGGCGAAGTAGACGGCCATGTCGTCCGAAACCCCGTGCTCGGCGAGGAACTTGTTCAGATACGGCGTGAAGTAGACCGTGGAATGGTAGGAGTTGAGGTGGAACTGGCACCGGTGGGCGGTGCCGGGAGACACGGTGGTCATCAGAGCACGCTCCTGTAGAGCCGGTATCGTCGGTATCCGATGGGGCGCACGCCCGGCAGACTGCTGGAGGCACGGTAGACATCGGCCCTTCCGGGGCTGTCCATGAACGCGGCATGGGCCTCGGCACTGGTCCATTCCGCGTAGTTGAGGACACGGCTTCCGTCGGCGCTGGCGTGGAAGTTCGCCGAGAGCATGCCGGGCAGGCTCTCCCGTCCCCTCTCCAGGGCGTCTGCGACGGTTTCCACGGTCCGCCGCTGCCGTTCTGCGCCGTCGACGTCGAACACGGCGATCACCACACAGCCCGGCTCGCGTTTCTCGTCGTCCAGTACGACGCTGCGGGCCAGTTGGTATTCGACGCCCCGCACGACGGACAGAGGGATGTCGTCGGAACGGTCGGCCGTACGGCGGAAGCGCTCCAGATCCGAGAACTGGGCCCAGGTCAGGGCCGTGTCGTCGGTGTCGCTGAGCCAGCAGCTGAGCGAGAGCAGGCCCTCGGGCAGCGGACCGGCCTGCCAGCGGGCGGCGATCTTCCGCAGTTCGCCTAAAACGTGCGGCCGGTCCGGTAGGTACCACTGGCTGGCGACGACCGATGTGCTGTCGGCTCGCCGCACGTCGGGCACGGCGAGCGCGGTGTTGAGATCCATGGAACCTCCTGCATCCGGGGAGAAGGGGTTCGTGCGGCCCGGGCGCGCGGCCCGAGGCCGGACAGAGGGACCGATGGTTCAGGCGTTCTTCTTCCGCCACGCCTGGTCGAGCATCCGGCTCAGTTCCTCGGGGTCCTTCGAACCGGAGGTGATGTACGACCCGTCGACGATGTAGGTCGGTACGCCGGTCACTCCGAGCCTGTGCGCCAGTTCCTGATCGGCCCGCACGGCGTCGGCGTACTTGTCGCCGTCCAGGACCGCTGCGGCCTCCTGCGGGTCCAGCCCCGCCTCCTCCGCCAGCCGGACCAGGGTGTTCCGGTCCGAGATCACCGCGCCCTCGGTGGTGAAGGCGCGCATCAGCCGCCCTCTGACCTCCTCGGTGCGACCGTGGTCGGTGGCGAGGTGCACCAGGCGGTGGGCGTCGAAGGAGTTGGCGACCTTGACGGACTCCAGCCGGTACTCCAGCCCGACCCGGGCGGCGATGGCGGCCACCTGGCCGAGCACCCGGGCCGCGTTCGCGGGCGTCGTTCCCATGTCCTGGGCGGCGCGCTCGAACAGTGGGGTGGAGCTGAGCTGTGGCATCGCGGGATCGAGCTGGAAGCTGTGGTGCCGGACGATCACGGAGTCGCGGTTGGGGAATGCGGCGAGTGCCGCGTCGAACTGCGTTTTCCCGATGGGACACCAAAGGCAGATGATGTCGGACCAGATATCCACGCTGATCTTCTCCATGGCGCCGAGAGTAACCATCCCGTGCTCGTTTTCTTAAGGGCTTCCCTTTGGGTAAGCTCCGGATGTGAACGTAGTTTCTGAGGCAGACCGCACGGACCCGGACGGTCAGGGTGACGCATTTAACACCGACTGCACCGGCCGACCCGTGCTGGACCATGTGGCCAGCCGGTGGGGTGTTCTCATCCTGACCGCCCTGGACGGGCCTCCGCTCCGTTTTCACGTGCTGCGCGACCGAATTAGTGGCATCAGCGAGAAGATGCTGTCCCAGAACCTGCGCCTGCTCACCCGCGACGGACTCATCGCCCGTACGGTCGAGCCGACGCTGCCGCCCCGGGTCTCCTACGAACTGACCCCCATCGGGCGCGGTATCGCCGCCCACACACGAAAGCTGATCGACTGCATCGGTCGGTACGCCGAGGACATCGCGGAGGCCCAGCGCCGTTACGACCTGGAGGCCGACCGCCGCTGAGCGGGCCGGCGCGGGTTCACTCGCCCCCGGCGCCGACCTCCTGGAGGAAGCGGCAGAACGTCTCTGTGCGCGGTGCCACTTCGTGCGCGGCGGCATCCGCGATGCCGCTCGCGAGGCCGGGCTGGGCGACGTACGAGTCGAACGCCTCCTGGTCGACCCAGGTGGGGTTGTTGAGGAACGACCTGCCGTCCAGTGAGATGTAGGGGGTCGCGGCGATCAGACCCGCACAGCTGTGTTTCCACTCGGCGGTCTTCATCAGCGCCCGATGGACGCCGAACGCTCCCTCCCGGTCCGCCACATGACGGGTCGTCACGACGGAGTAACCCGGCTTCTCGTCTGCGTCGGGACCGGCGAATCCCGCGACCTGTTCTCCTACGAACACCGTGTGGCCCGCGCCCTTCAGCTGTCCGATGCGTTCCTCCAGGGCGGTGCCGGACCGGCCGACGGCCTCCTGGCAAGAGCGCCACCGTTCCTCGTCGGCCCAGTGCAACCGGGTGACGAACGTGTCCTTCTCGACACCCTCGTAGTAGCGCGCGGAGACGAAGCCCGGCTGGCGCAGGTAGTCGCGGAGCGTCTCGTCGATGACGGCTTCCATCAGCTCCTCGGTGAACACCCCCTCGCGCAGGACGACGGTGTCGAAGACGAATACGCCCTCCTCAGGCTCGGTGATCCACGGGGCTTGCATGGCTGCCTCCTTCTGCTCTCACGAAAGCGTGCGTTCAGCTTCTCCGAACCGGCCCCGGCGGCCAAGTCGCCCTGGACGACATCTGGCCGAACCCCACGACGACTCCGAGCGGCGGTCCACTGGCCACGCCCCGTCATCATCCAGGCGTCCGCGGCAGAGCCTTGACATCCACCTGTAAATCTCTCACAGGCTTTTGAAGCATTTCCTTGACCCGCGAGTGCAGGTCAGCGAGAATCCACCGCCCGGCTCACGAGGAAAATGCACAGACCTGAAGAGACGTCGAAATAGCGCCATCCTGGCCGACGTGGAATAGGCCGAATTGCCATGCCGACACTGTCGGACGACATCCAAGAGGACGAGCCGGACCCCGACCCGACGCGCACCGGCCACCAAAGGGACCGGGTGCCGGGTGGACCGTCGCTCGGCGCACGTTGCTCAGCGTCTTCGCCGATCTGCCCCGGAAGGGCGTGTGCTTGGACGGGCTCGCCCGGATCCAGAACGCCGGGCGCGCCGCGCGGCTGCTGGACGAGGGTTGCGACTTCGTACTGACACGTTGCTGTCGGTCATGCTTCTTCCTCCTTCTTCCGTCTTCATCTCTTGACGGCACTGGTGCAGACCTTTAGGTTCTGCCACACCTTCCGGTTCACGTAGAAGCAGTTCGTTCATCCATATGAACATGACGAATGCCGGACTCCGAGCTCCGGGAACACGCTCGGGAACCTGCTCACCCCCACTCCAGAAAGCAGGGCACGCCATGATCCGTTCGAAAGTCCTGGCCGGCGCCGACGTCACGGCCGTCGTCGGCGTCCTCGCGGTGATGAGCGTCGGCAACGCCACCGCCGCGGACCCGGGCAAGGCGCCTGGCGGCAACTTCGACCTGTCCGTGTGGCAGCTCCAGGAGCCCGTCGGCTCGCCCGGCTCACCGACCACCATTCCGTCCTCCCGCCTTCAGGGCGCGAACGGTTACCAGGACTCGTACTTCTACACGGACCAGCGCGACGGCGCGATGACCTTCTGGGCCCCGGAGAAGGGCGTCACGACCCCCAACTCCAACTACGCCCGCTCCGAGCTTCGAGAGATGAACCGCAGCGGCAGCGCCGCCGACTGGTCGCTGGCCGGAAGTCACAAGCTGAACGCCACGCTGCGGGTCGTGTCGGTGACGAAGAACGTGTGCGTCGGGCAGATTCACCTCGGCAGCGGCGGATCATCCACCAAGCCCCTGCTGGAGCTCTACTACCACTCGAACGGCGACATCGTCCTCGGCACCGAGAACTCCCCCTCCGGCGGCCAGACTCCGCACACCGTCGGGCATGTCCCGATCGGCAAGACCTGGACGTACACGATCGCCGTCTCCGGTGGAAACACCATCGACCTGACGGTCAACGGCAGCACCACCCACTACCCGATCCCGTCGTCCTTCTTCTCCTACAAGCAGTACTTCAAGGCCGGTTCGTACAACCAGTCGTCCTCGGACAGCACCACCAAAGGCGCGCGGGTCGCGTTCTACGGGCTCACCGTCTCTCACAGCGGCTGACACGGGCGACGGCGGCCGGGACCGGCGTTCTGCTGTCGGCCGGGAAGGTCGCGGCATCGCCGCAGCAGACGGCAGGATCGTCGTAGGCGGCCGATCTTCGTTCTCGTGCACAGCCCGTCTGTGGGCCCCTGGACCTGACATCCCGTGGCCGAACAACTGACGGCCGCGGGACACCGGGTCCGGGTGCTGACTCCGCTGCACGTCGGCGCCGGCGACCCGCCCTTGTGGCCCTGCGTCGTCGACGCCGTGCGCGACGACTGCGGGAGATGCCCGACGGCGACCTCGCCCTAGTGGTGGCCCAGAGCAACGTCGACGCTGCCGGCCGAGGCCGGTGGGACCACCCGGCGGACCCGCTCAACTCCCTTCCCTCAACTCTTACTTCACACCTTGACGAAAGTGGTCCATACCTTTAGTTTCACCGGGCGACACCACCTCCGTACTTGCACTCGTCCGTTCACATGATGAACGCGGCCCCGAGCTCTCCACCCCCACGAAAGGCCGTTCGCCGTGGCCAGACCGAAATCTCTCCCCGCATCCGCCGCATTGGCGGTCACCGCTCTCACCCTCTCCACCGGCCTGCTCTCCGCCTCCCCCGCGCAGGCCGCCACCGGCACGATCACCGGCCTGGCCGGCAAGTGCCTCGACGTCGCGGGCGCCAACTCCGCGGACGGCACCGCCGTCCAGCTCTACGACTGCAACGGCACCGCCGCCCAGCAGTGGACCGTCGGCAGCGACGGCACCATCAGGGCCCTCGGCAAGTGCCTTGACGTGACCGGCAATTCGACCGCCGACGGCGCTCAGCTCCAGCTGTGGAGCTGTACGGGCGGCGCGAATCAGAAGTGGACGGTCACCGCCGCGCACGACATCGTCAACCCGCAGGCCGACAAGTGCATGGACGCCACCGGCAACTCCTCGGCCAACGGCACCCGGGCCCAGATCTGGAGCTGCACCGGCGCGGCCAACCAGAAGTGGACCGCGCCCTCCTCCGGCGGCTCCACCCCGTCCGCCCCGATGGCCGTGGCGCCGTACCTCTACAACGGCTGGGGCGACCCGCCGAGCCCGACCACGATCACCCACGCCACGGGCGTGAAGTGGTTCACCCTGGCGTTCGTCCTCAGCAACGGCTACTGCAACCCGCAGTGGGACGGCAGCCGCCCGCTCACCGGCGGCGTCGACCAGCAGACCGTCAACACCGTGCGCGGCAACGGCGGCGACATCATCCCGTCCTTCGGCGGCTACAGCGGCAACAAGCTGGAGAGCTCCTGCTCCAGCGCCGGCGAACTCGCCGCCGCCTACCAGAAGGTCATCAACGCCTACGGCCTCAAGGCCATCGACATCGACATCGAGGCCGACGCCTACAGCAACACCACCGTCCAGCAGCGCACCGTCGACGCGCTCAAGACCGTCAAGGCCAACAACGCCGGTCTGAAGGTGTACATCACCATCGGAACCGGCCAGAGCGGCCCCGACACCAGCCTCATCAACCGGGCCGCCTCGTCCGGCCTTTCCGTCGACGCCTGGGCCATCATGCCGTTCGACTTCGGCGGCGCCGGCCAGAACATGGGCTACCTGACCAAGCAGGCCGCCGAAGGCCTGAAGAACGCCCTCAAGAGCGCCTACGGCTACAGCGACGACCAGGCGTACCGGGACATGGGCATCTCGTCGATGAACGGCATCACCGACAACAACGAGACGGTGACAGTCAACGACTTCCAGACCATCCTGGCCTACGCCCAGCAGCACCACCTGGCCCGCCTGACGTTCTGGTCCGCCAACCGCGACCGCCCGTGCACCGGCGGAAGTGCCGACAGCTGCTCCGGGGTCGGCCAGTCCAACTGGGACTACACGCGCGTCTTCTCGCAGTACACCGGCTGACCTCCTGTCCAGAGCAACCCAGTTGACACCCCCGCCTCCGGCAAGGAGAAAACCATGCCTTCCCTTCCACGCCGCGGCAGATCTGTCGCGGCCGCCGTGGTGGCCGTGACCGCCGCGTCACTGCTCGGCGGCAGTCCCGCGCAGGCCGCGGCCACCGCGCTGCCCACCGGCTTCGCCACCGTCATGAACGCCGCGAGCGGCCGCTGCCTCGACGCCAAGGCGGCCGCCACCGCCAACGGCACCGTCGTGCAGCAGTACTCCTGCAACGGCACCACCGCGCAGCGCTGGAGCTTCACCGCCACCAGCGACGGGTACGTCCGCATCAACAACGCGGGCGACACCAATCAGGTCGTGGACGTGGCCGACGTCTCCACCGCCGACAGCGCTCAGGTCCACCTGTGGACGTACGGCGGCGGCGCCAACCAGCAGTGGCTGCCCGTCGACGACGGCGGCGGCGCCTACCACTTCGTCAACCGCAACAGCGGCAAGTGCCTGGACGACCCGGGCGCCTCGACCGCCGACAGCGTGCAGTTCGTGCAGTTCACCTGCAACGGCACCGCCGCCCAGCGTTTCCAGGTGGTCCCCGTGACCCAGTCGGGCACCAACCCCGATCTCGGCCCGAACGTCACGGTCTTCGACCCCTCGATGTCGTCCTCGACGATCCAGAACAAGCTGACCTCGATCTTCCAGCAGCAGGAGACGAACCAGTTCGGCTCCCAGCGCTACGCCGTGCTGTTCAAGCCCGGCGCCTACAGTGCGGACGTCAACGTCGGCTTCTACACCCAGGTACTGGGCCTCGGACTGTCACCCGACGCGGTGACGGTGAACGGCGCGGTGCACGCCGAGGCCGACTGGTTCCAGGGCAACGCCACCCAGAACTTCTGGCGCGGCGCGGAGAACCTGTCGGTCAACCCGACGGGCGGCGGCGACCGTTGGGCAGTCTCGCAGGCGGCGCCGTACCGGCGTATGCATCTGCGTGGCAACCTCGCGCTGGACGACGGCGGTTGGTCCAGTGGCGGCTACCTCGCCGACAGCAAGATCGACGGTCAGGTCAACTCGGGCAGCCAGCAGCAGTGGCTGACCCGTAACTCCCAGCTGGGCAGCTGGACCGGCTCCAACTGGAACATGGTGTTCGCCGGCAGCACGGGCGTCCCCGCCACCAGCTTCCCCAAGCCGCCCTATACCACGGTCGCCCAGAGCCCGGTCACCCGCGAGAAGCCGTTCCTGTACGTCGACGGGTCCGGCACCTACCAGGTGTTCGTGCCGTCCGTGCGGACCAACTCCTCCGGCACCAGTTGGTCCAGCGGCGCCTCAGGCACCTCGCTCTCTCTGGACAGCTTCTACACAGTGAAGCCGGGCGCGACCGCGTCGCAGATCAACTCCGCCCTCGCCGCGGGCAAGAACCTCCTGGTCACCCCGGGCGTCTACCACCTCGACCAGACCCTTCAGGTCACGCGCGCCGACACCGTCGTCCTCGGTCTGGGCCTCGCCACGTTCGTGCCCGACAACGGCGTCACCGCGATGAAGGTCGCCGACGTCGACGGCGTGAAGATAGCGGGTCTGCTGTTCGACGCGGGCACCACCAACTCGCCCTCCCTGCTGGAAGTCGGGCCGGCCGGCTCCGCCGCCTCCCACGCGGCCGACCCGACCTCGCTGCACGACGTCTACTTCCGCGTCGGCGGTGCGGGCGTCGGCAAGGCCACCACCAGCCTCGTCGTCAACAGCGACAACGTCATCGGCGACCACATGTGGATCTGGCGCGCCGACCACGGCAGCGGCGTCGGCTGGACCAGCAATACCGCGGACACCGGACTGATCGTCAACGGTGACGACGTCACCATGTACGGCCTTTTCGTCGAGCACTTCCAGAAGTACCAGACGGTCTGGAACGGCAACGGCGGCCGCACGTACTTCTTCCAGAACGAGATGCCGTACGACCCGCCCAACCAGTCCGCCTGGATGAACGGCTCGACGCAGGGTTACGCCGCCTACAAGGTCGCCTCCACCGTCACCAGCCACCAGGCCTACGGTCTCGGCAGCTACTGCTACTTCAACGTCAACCCCTCCGTCGTCGCCGCCCGCGCCATCGAGGCGCCGAACACCTCCGGGGTCCGCTTCACCAGCATGGTGACGGTCTCCCTCGGCGGCACCGGCACCATCAGCCACGTCGTCAACAACACCGGAGGCCCGTCCAACTCCACCACCAACGTGGCCAACCTGACCAACTACCCGTAAGAGCCCACGTGCCCAACCCGCTGCACCCCGCACGCCGCAGGGCGGCGCTCGCCGCCGTCCTGGGCGAGCCGGCCCTCGTCGTGGCCCTCCCGGGCCAGGCGAGCGCCAACGTCCTGACGCTGCTGCCGCAGAACACCGACGGGTTGGAGCAGAGCTATTGATCGTTAGTGGTGGTACGACTTCAGCTGCTGGTGCGTCAGTTCCTCGTCGGGGCCCGAAGCTGGAGCCGCTGCATCTGTCTGCTGAGGAACGGGCGCAGTTGGAGCGGTGGACGCGTCGGCAGACATCGGCCCAGGCCCTGGCCCTGCGAGGCGCGGATCGTGCTGGCCTGTGCGGGGCCGGAGCTACCGCCGATCGTCGCGGTCGCCCGCGAGTTGCGGATGACCGCGGACACCGTCCGCAAGTGGCGGCGGCGCTTCCCCACCCAGCGGCTGGACGGGCTGGCGGACGAGCCGAGGCCGGGCCGGCCGCCCACCATCAGCGTCGATCAGGTGGAAGCGCCGGTCCCAGCCGTCCTGCAGATAATGCCGGGCATGCCCGAACGGCGCACCCATGACTCTGTCCGCAACGGCCTGACCACCCTTTTCGCCGCGTTCGATGTCGCCACCGTTGAAGTCATCACGGCCCTGTACCGCCCGCACCGGGCCGCGGAGTTCAAGAGGTTTCTGATCAGGATCGACAAGACGGTGCCCGCCCACCTGCAGATCCACCTGATCGTGGACAACTACGGAACCCACAAGACTCCCGGACCGAGACCGCCGAAGAAGTCCTCGACTCCCTCGCCCGCCTCTGCCGACGGATCCATGGCGCAGAACACTATTAGGCCCCGAGTCGGGAGGGGGGAATGACATAGGCCCGACCTCACGGCCTCGCGCGACGTTGGGGCCCATCACCTGTGCAACCGACGAAGAGCACTGGTCAGTGGTAGAAGATTGCCACACCGCCGTGATGCGAACATGCCCCCTGATGGTGGGCTGCGTACGAGTACGTCCCGTCGTTGCACAGCGCCGTCGCCCCGTTCCCGGCAGAGGACGATCCACCCGACGAGGTGGAGCCGCCCCCGGACGACGACCCGCCCGAGGTCGAACCCGAACCAGCGGCAGCCGCATGCGCGGTGACGGTCACCTTCACCTTGACTGTCTTGGTCACCGTGGGCGCCGGCTCCGGCTTGGCAGTCGCCGTAGCAGTAGCCGTTGCGGTCACTGTGGCTGTGACAGTGGGGCGAACTTGGTCGGCCGCCGCCGTCTTCGTGGTGTTGGAGTCACCGGCGCCGGCGCCTATGCCTAGGAGGAAAGCGAAACCGAGCGCGGGTAGCACGAACCGCTTCCGCGCCCACTTCGGTGCAATGCGTCCAGGCTGCGGTCCCGGCTGCGGCGGCATGGGCGGTTGAGGCGGGTAATAGCTCACGGGTCCCCCAAGTAACGTTGTGTGTGGGGTGAAACTACCGTTCCGATTTCACTCGATGTGAGAGACCAGTGAAGGTAGTGATGCTTTTGTGACCTACTCCGCGAGAAGGTCACGCCACACGAGGTGAACAGGGCACGCCAGCACCGGCGTCGGGCGGACAGGCATCGGTCACCTGCTCGGGTACGCCCCTTGTGCCGGGCCGTGCCTCCACCGAGGCCGACCCGCTGCCGACCGACGGGCGGGTCGGTGGTCGTGGCCGTGCCGTCACGGCGGTCCTGGGCCTGGCCTCGCGCGGGTCCGGACTACGGCCGTCCGCCTGTTCCAGCGCGAGCCGGAAGAGGACTGCCGCGTCGAGCGCGTGCACGGCCGGCCAGCGCTGTGTGCCGTTGCCCGAGTAGCCGGACACTCCGGTCCGGCGTGCGATGTCGGTCAGTAAGCCGGCGAACCCGCCCGTGCCCCGGTCGTGGACGGAAGCCGGCACCTCCTGGCACGCCGTGGGCGACGAGGGAGACCAGGTGCGTGACATCGCCGCGGTCATCGGCCGACGGCTGGGCCTGCCGGTCGAGTCGGTGCGCAGCGACCGGAAGGCCCGCTGACGGCGCTCGCGCCGACGGCGGCAGACCCTCATCCCCCACCCGCTCGGCATCGCCGCCGTGCGGCCATTCACATCCACAACCGGCAGGTCCACAACAGCTCGTTGCCTTCACGATCACCGCTCTCCGCGTTTGGGCCGTGAAATGGTGCCGACGACCTCGCTGCCCGTTCGGTTCGTGCTGCCGGAGCCTGGCAGCCTCGATGGATGCGGTCGCCTGGCCTCCGTGGGGTGGAGGCCACGGGCAGAGATACGGTGTCGGCGCGCGCACCGACCCGGACCGTGGCCGGGGCGACCCACTGCCGGCCCCCAACTCGGCTGTCGAGTCACACCCGAGCGGCGGCCTCCTGTGAAGTCGGCCTCCGTCGCAGGAGAGGCAGCAGTCCGATCGCTACGACCGCCGAGGCGAAGCCGAGACTGCTCACGGCGGTGGTGCGAAGTCCGGTGGCGGACTCCATCGCCATCAGGGTGAACGGGCAGAGGAACTCGCCGAGGAAGAACGACGCGATCCACAAGCCGGTGACGCGGCCACGGTTGGCGTACTCCAGCTTTGAGGTCGCCCAGGTGAGCAGTGAGGGCAACAAGAAACCGGTGCCGATGCAGTTGAGGAAGGTGCCGAAGATCAGGACCGCCACGTTGTGGGCCAAGCCGATCATTACAAACCCCGCCCCGCACAAGGCGAAGATCCCGGGCAGCCTGCGCTCCGGCCTGCCGATCATGGAGGCGAAGATGACACTCCCGCAGACGGTACCCGCGCTTGCGATCGCCGTGACCATGCCGATGAGGCCGCTTGACTCTATGCCGAGGCCATTCATCAGATACGCCGTTTCCACCGGGACGGTATAGAACACGATGCCGCCGAAAACAGAGAGCACGCAGACGCCCGCCAGCCGGAGGGGCGAGGTCGGCCGCCGCGCAACGTCGAGCGCCTCCCCCACCGCACCATTTGATCTGACGGCCTTCGACCCGGACTTGGGCAGGAACGCAGCCATCGCGGGGGCAAGGAGCAGCCCGACGGCGTAGAGCCGGAACGGGGCACGCCAGTCCGAGGAACCCATGGCGCCGCCGAGGATGATGAAGGCGGTGGCCGAGACAGTGGCACACACGGTCTGCAGGGCCAGGTACTGGTCGCGCCTTCGGCCCTGGTAGTAATCGCCGATCATCGTCGTGCAGGCGGTCATGATGAATGCCTCCGTGACACCGAGCAGGGCTCGGCTGGCCACCACGGCATGAAGCGAGTCCAGCCACAGGGGGGCGGTGCCGAACGCCGCGTACAGAAGCGTCGCGACCACCAACAGGCGTTTGCGCCCGAAGCGGTCGATCATGACGCCCGCGAGGGGAGCGAAGAGGGCGAGCGTGAGCGCGGGGACCGTGAGGATCATCGGGACCAGCGCGTCCGCGTCGGGTGCCGTACCGAACCTCTCCTGCAGCTTCGACAGCATCGGCGCGAGCAGGACCGCGCCGAGGATGGTCAGACAGCTGCCGACCATCAGGAGCGTCACGCGCACACGGCTCCCGGCTTCAGGCACGGGCTCGGTGCTCTGCACGATGAGATCGTCGGAGGGTACGGGCGGCGGAGCGAATCCAGGCATGCGAGGTCTCCACGAAGGCGGTCACCAAGGCGCGCAGTGGGGTACCGCCGTGGCCGTGCCAGGAAAGGTGGTATCGGGGCTTGCATGACTATGGGTCAGAATGCACCTCGCGCCTACCCCTTGACTCATTTTTCTCACCTATAACGGACATCCACCTCGTGGATTTCCTTGACGCATGCTCCCAGGCCCTACTCCCCCGGCAGCCCGGCGATACCCCAGGGCGAGCCTGTCCGGTCCAGCAGGAAGGCCGCCACGAAGGGCGTCGGGCTGCCGCCGATCGGATTGGCCACCGGTACCGGGGTGAAGCCGGTCGTGCTTGGCAGGTGCAGGGTGTTCTTGAGGTACTCCAGCGAGTACGTCGTCGCCATGCGGCAGCGAGCGATGTTCGCGGCCCGCAGGAAGGTCAACCGAAACCATGTGGCTCCGGTGCGTCTTTGCAGGGGCGCCGCGATGAGGACCTGACCAGCCGACGAGCCCATGTTCACCACGGCCCTTACAGCGCGCGACGGCCCAGAGACGGGTACTCCATCGCCATGATGTGGGCCGCCGTGGACTCCGAAGAAGCCGAGCCGGTCCCCCACGTCGCCGAGTGCTTCCGGTGACCGGGCGGGTGGCGAGGAAGCGGTCCTCGAACACCACAGGACCACCAGGATCAGGACGGCGACGGCGTGAACGCTCATCTCGCCCGCGCCGGCCGTGGCGAACACGCGGACGTAATCCCCGATGTCGTTACCAGCGTTGGCATAGGTGACGCCTGCGACCTCCAGCGTCTTGGGACCGCCTTCGATCGTCTGCTGCTCCCCGCCCCCGTCGTCGCGGTGCCGCCATGTCCGCCAGGCCGCCTTCAGGCCGAGCGCGAGGGCAGCAGGCCCAGGTACGGGATGGCCGCCTCGGGCTGGAACGTCACGCCGAACGCTGCGGCTACCGCGACGGCGAGGATGGCGGCGAAACCGAGATACTGACCCACCACGATCGGGCGGGCAGTGCCCTGGTGGCCCGCGCCCTGACCGAAGAACAGCGACAGGGGGGTGAGAACAGGACGCGGAACGTCGGGCGGGCAGTAATCGTGGTCCCTACCCGCCCGACGCGTCCACGTTCACGGCTTCCGGATCAGAGGTGCATCCGTGCGGGCGGCGATGTCCTCGGCGGTGACATCCGGCGCGCATTCCACGAGAGCGAGGCCCTCGGGTGTGACGTCGAGGACGCCGAGGTCGGTGATGATGCGGTGGACGCACCGTTCGCCGGTGAGCGGCAGGGTGCATTCGGTGAGGATCTTCGGGCTGCCGTCCTTGGCGGTGTGTTCCATCAGGACGATGACGCGGCGGGCGCCGTGGACGAGGTCCATCGCGCCGCCCATGCCCTTGACCATCTTGCCCGGGATCATCCAGTTGGCCAGGTCGCCTGCGGCGGAGACCTGCATCGCGCCGAGCACGGCGGTGTCGATGTGGCCGCCCCGGATCATGCCGAAGGACAGGGCGGAGTCGAAGAAGGAGGCCCCGGGCAGCACCGTGACGGTCTCCTTGCCCGCGTTGATCAGGTCGGGGTCGACCTCGGCTTCGGTCGGGTACGGGCCTGTGCCCAGGATGCCGTTCTCGGAGTGCAGGACCACATGGACGTCCGGGGGCAGGTGGCCGGGGATGAGGGTGGGC
>NZ_WVUG01000153.1 GCF_017614965.1 Streptomyces griseorubiginosus
CCCCTCCCGCTCCCGCCGCGCCCGCTCCCGGTGCCGGGAAGATCAATCTCGACAAGGGCCGGGTGAGCCTGCAGAAGAACCAGACCGTCTCCCTGGTCAAGGGCGGCCGTCCGCTGCTCGCCCAGGTCAAGATGGGCCTCGGCTGGGAGCCGGCCTACCGGGGCGCCGACATCGACCTGGACGCGTCGGTCATCGCCTACGGCCCGCAGCGCAACCACATCGACAGCTGCTACTTCGGCAAGCTGTCCATCCTCAACGGCGCGATCAAGCACTCCGGGGACAACCTCACGGGCGAGGGCGCGGGCGACGACGAGGTCATCGTGGTCGACCTCGGCCGCATCCCGCAGGAGGTGACGGGCCTGGTCTTCACGGTCAACTCCTTCTCCGGCCAGAAGTTCACCGACGTGGCCAAGGCCTACTGCCGCCTCCTGGACGCCGCGACCGGCGAGGAGTTGGTCCGCTTCGACCTGACCAACGCCGAGGCCCAGACGGGCGTGATGATGGCCAAGCTGATCCGCCAGTTCTCCGGCGAGTGGGACATGACGGCGATGGGCCAGTTCGTGAAGGCCCGCACGGTCCGGAACATGGTGAAGCCGGCCGCCCAAGCGCTGTAAGCGGCCGTACGACGTCCCCGGGTGCCCCCTCGGGCGGGGGCACCCGACGTCTCAGATCTCCGCCGTCTCCGCCGACCGCAGCCCTTCCGTCAGCAGCGACAGATACCGGCGGATGCGCGTCCGCCCACCGTTCGCCAACTCCGCGGCGGAGGACACCCCGTGGGCCAGCCGCAGCACGTCGATCGGCTCGAGGTCCCGCCGCAGCGTCCCCTCCCTCTGAGCCGCCTCGACCAGCCGCGCCGCCGCACTCTTCATATGCGTGCCGCAGGCGGTCAGCGTCGCGTTGCTGCCGTCGGTCACGGCCGACCCCAGCAGCGCCTTCAGCCCCCGCACCTCGATCGTGCGGACGCAGACCTCGTAGAGCCACTCCTGAAGGGCCTCACCGGGCGGCAGCTCCTTCGCGATGGCGTCGGCGCGGTCGCCGAGCGCCTCGATGGCGTCGACGTACACCGCCTCCAGCAGCGCCTGCCGCGTCGGGAAGTGCCGGTACAGCGTCCCGGAACCGACGCCCGCCCGCTTGGCGATGTCGTCGAGGGACGCGTTCTCCCCGTGCTCGGCGAAGGCGTCCGCCGCGGTCTTCAGCAGCCGCTCATAGTTCCGCCGGGCGTCCGCCCGCATGGGCTTGACCTGCGCCATCCAGATACTCCTTGCGAACCGGGGACCCTCTCCGTATCTTAGCGAGAGTTAAACGGAGACAGTCCCCGCTTAATGCGTTCATCTCCACGGGTCCTTACCCCTGCCCACACTCCGTTGCCTCGTGCTGCCCGCGCGCATCCCACCGACGACGTTCGAAACGGGAGAACTCCATGTCCGGCCCGTCCACGACCACCGAAACACGCCCCGCACTCCAGCACCCCGACCGCCTCGGCACCGTCCTCTTCGTCATCGTCACCGCCTACCTGATGGTCGGCGTCGACTCCACGGTCGTCAACGTCGCGCTGCCCGACATCCAACAGGACCTCCACTTCAGCCGCACCGGCCTGTCCTGGGTCCTCAACGCCTACACCCTCGCCTTCGGCGGGCTGCTGCTGCTCGGCGGGCGCGTCGGCGACATCGTCGGCCGCCGTCGCACCCTCGCCACCGGTGTCCTGCTCTTCGCCGGCTCCTCCCTGTTCGGCGGTCTCGCGACCGACAGCGTCTGGCTGCTTTCGGCCCGAGCGCTGCAGGGCGTCGGCGCCGCCCTCATCGCGCCGAGCACCCTCGCCCTGATCACCACCAACTTCCCCGAAGGCCCGCGCCGCCACCACGCGCTCGGCGTCTACGCCTCCATGGCCGGCATCGGCGCCTCCATCGGCCTGGTCGTCGGCGGGATGCTCACCTCCTGGGCCTCCTGGCGCTGGGCCCTGCTGATCAACGTACCGATCGGGCTCGGCGTGGCCGTCGCCCTGCCCCGCTTCGTCACCGAGACCCCGCGCCACGCGGGCCGGTTCGACGCGGCCGGCGCCCTCACCGGCACGGCGGGCATGACCTCGCTGGTGTACGCCTTCATCCGGGTCTCGGCACAGGGGTGGAGCGACACCCTCGCCCTGCTCGCGTTCACCACGGCGGCCGCCCTGCTCGCCGGTTTCACCCTCGTGGAGTCCCGGGCCGCCCAGCCGATCATGCCTCTGCGGCTGCTCTCGGACCGCAACCGCGCGGGCGGCTATGCGGGCGTTCTGCTGCTGCCGGCCGGCATGTTCGGCGCCTTCTACTTCCTGACGCTGATCAGCCAACAGGTGCTGGACTACAGCCCGTTGCGCGCCGGGTTCGCCTTCCTGCCGATGACGCTGGCGATGTTCACGACCGTCCGCTTCGTGCCGCGACTGGTCGGCCGGCTCGGCGCCAGGCCGATCCTGCTCACCGGCATGGCCCTGCTGACCACCGCCACCGGATGGCTGTGGCGGCTGCGGCCGGGCGAGGGCTACGCGGCCGGTCTGCTCGGCCCGCTGCTGCTCATCGGCGTCGGCGTGGGCCTCAGCTTCATGCCGCTCAACGCGACCATCCTCGCCCGCGTCCAGTCGCGCGAGGCGGGCGCCGCCTCCGGACTGCTCCAGACCCTCCAGTGGCTCGGCGGCACCCTCGGACTGTCGGTCCTGGTCACGGTGTTCGGCACGGCGACCCGACACGCGTCCGGCACCCCCGCCGAGATCCTCACCGAGGGCTCGGCACGGGCGTTCGGTGCGGCCTCCCTGATCGCCGTCACGGCCCTGGTGGTCTGTGCGACGGTGATCAGGGCCGACCGACCGGGCAGGACGTGATCGGGGCCTACGACTAGAACAACGCGCTGTAGGCGTTCAGTGCGGGCTGGCCGCCGAGGTGGGCGTAGAGCACCGTCGAATCGGCGCCGATCTCCCCGCGCCGCACGAGATCGATCATGCCGGCCATCGACTTGCCCTCGTAGACGGGGTCGGTGATCATCCCCTCCGTGCGGGCGGCGAGGCGCATCGCCTCCAGAGTCGTCTCGTCGGGGACGCCGTACGTCCCCGCGTGGTACCGCTCGTCCAGTTCGACGTCGTCCTCGGTCAACTCGCGGCGCACGCCGATGAGCCGGCCGGTATTGGCGGCGATCCGGGCGATCTGCTCCCTGGTGGCGGCGGGCTTGGCCGAGGCGTCGACGCCGAGCACCCGGCGCCGCCGTCCGCCCGCCTCCTCCAGCGCGGCGAAGCCGGCGACCATGCCGGCCTGGGTCGAGCCGGTCACCGAGCACACGACGACCGTGTCGAAGAAGACACCCGACTCCCGCTCCTGCTCGGCGACTTCATAGGCCCAGCCGGCGAACCCGAGGCCGCCGAGCGGGTGGTCGGAGGCGCCCGCCGGAATCGCGTACGGCTTACCGCCCCGCTCCTCGACCTCCCGGAGCGCCTGCTCCCAGCTCTCCTTGAACCCGATCCCGAACCCGGCCTTCACCAGCCGTACGTCGGCTCCGGCGAGTCGGCTGAGCAGGATGTTGCCGACCTTGTCGTACACGGAGTCCGGCCAGTCCACCCAACTCTCCTGCACCAGCACGCACTTGAGCCCGGCACGCGCGGCCACGGCGGCGACCTGACGGGTGTGGTTGGACTGCACCCCGCCGATCGAGACCAGGGTGTCGCAGCCCTGGGCCAGCGCGTCGGCGACCAGGTACTCCAGCTTGCGCGTCTTGTTCCCGCCGTAGGCGACACCGGAGTTGCAGTCCTCCCGCTTGGCCCAGAGGGAGGCGCCGCCGAGCTCGGCGGTCAGCCGCTCCAGGGGGTGCACCGGGGACGGGCCGAAGAGGAGGGGGTAACGCTCGTACGAGGAAAGGGACATGGGTCCTCCCGGGGTCGGGATCAGTCGCCGTCGGCCCGGTCGCCGCCGGTGGGGTCGGTGTCGGTGCCGGTGGCATCGGTGTCGGTCAGCTCGACCAGGTCGGCGAGGCTGCGCCAGATCTCCGCGGTGACCCGCACCGCCGTCTCGGCGTCACCGGCCGCGCACGCCTCGATCAGCCGCTCGTGCAGGCCCGCGGAACGGCAGGTGCCGCCCTCGCCGAAACGACGGCGCTCCAGGCGGCGGATGAGCGGGGTGTAGCGGGCGATGGTGGCGGCGGCCGCGTGGTTGCCGGCGACGCGGACCAGGACATCGTGCAGGGCGTCGTCGGCCCGCAGCGCACCGTCCACGTCACCCGCGCCGACGGCCGCCGCGAACCGCTCGTTGGCCGCGCGCATGGTCTGCACGTCGGCGGCGAAGAGACGGGGTACGGCGACCCGGGTCGCCAACTCGTGCATGGCACCGACCACGGCGGCCGCGTCCCGCACATCGGCGGCGACCACCGGGGTCACCCGTGTGTAGCTCTGCGGCTTGCTCTCCAGCAGCCCCTCGTCCACCAGCCGCGCGAACGCCTCCCGCACCGGCGCCCGGGACAGCCCCATCCGCTCCGCGAGATCGGCGTCCCGCACCACCGCACCGGGCTCCAGCTCCCCGGCCACGATGGCGTCCCGGATGGATGCGTAGGCGCGGTCCCTGAGAAGGGTGCGCTGGACGGGTCGTATGGCCTCCACAACTGAAATGTTAGATGTCAGCAGGGAGCGCGGGCAAGGGTGTGGCCCGCACCCCCCGTAGAAGTGCGGGCCACGATCGTGGGATCAGGCGGCCCAGGGCCAGTCGGCGTCCTGGGCCGCCTCGAGCAGCGGGACCATCCGGAAGGCCGCGTCCGTCAGGCCCCCGAAGGTGTGCCGGTTCGCCCTGCCCGAGGGGCCGTGGCCCGCGCGGTACCCGGCGAGGTTCCAGGTGTAGACCGGCACATGGGCCGGGACCTGCTCCGTCGGGTCGCCGTGGTGGCTGTAGGCGTACTGCTCGTCGGTGACGATCAGCACCCGGTCCTGACCCCGGTAGTGCGCGCGCACCGCGCTGGTGGTGTCGGTGCCGCCCAGGTCGCCGAAGCGGTCCAGGATCTTCAGCACCGACTCCCCCTCGCGGAAGGACAGCCGGCGGCTCGTGGTACCGAACTCGACCAGGTCCGCCTTCTGCGCCCGCAGCGCGAGCGCGGTGCCGAAGATCGCCGCCGCGTCGGCCCGGTTGAGCTCGGAGCGGTCCGACAGCCGCGCCCACATCGAGCCGGAGCGGTCGACCAGGATCAGCGTGCGGCCCGGCAGCGCGGGCACGTTGGCCAGCGAGTGCCCGAGCGCCTGCTCCAGCGGGTACGACCAGCGCAACGAGGGCGCGTGCCGGTACGCGGCGAGATACCGGAAGGGGAACTGCCGCGAGCGCGCGACCTCGGCCGGGTCGCTGATCTTCGCCGCCACCCGGGCGGCCACCTCGTCCGAGACACCCGCCTGATCGAAATTGCGCAGGTTACGGACGGCTGCCATCGCCCCCATGGACGGGATCACGGCCTCCCAGGCCGCCTTGTCCATCGGGCCCTGGAGCCAGCCGGCCAGCGCCTCCCAGGTGATCCCGGCCGCCGCGAGCCGCTCGGCGCCGCCCGCGGAGGTCACCACCGCACGGCGCTCCCCCACCGGCAGCGCCATCAGCTCACGGTGCGCGGTCAGGACGCCGTCCGCGGCGGGCGGCACGGCCGTGTCCGGGTGGTGCCGGCGGTCGAGGGCGTACCGGAACAGCTCGCCCTGCCACGGCTTGTCCGGGTCCGGCGTCGCGTGCACCAGGTTGAGGATGTCGCCGAAGCGGTAGCCCTTGGACGCGGTGTCGTACTTCAGCAGCGACCTGCCGCTGTAGAGACGGCGTACGGCGTCGGCGATCCCGCGCTTGACCGGCTTGGGGACGTTACGGCCGTACGTCGCCGTCCAGTACGCGAGCAGTTCGCCGGGCTCGTCCGGGCGCTGCAGCACGGAGGCGACGACCTGGCGGTTGGACGGGCCGTCGGTGGCTCCCGCGTCGAGGCGCGCCTTCACGTACTCGGCGGCGCCCACCAGGGAGGCGGTACGGAGGTTTCCCTCGCCGCGCAGCCAGCCGAGCAGACCGGCCGTCCATGCCGGGTCCTCGACAGCGAGCCGCCGCACGAGGCGCGCGAAGCGGTCGTCGCGGTCGTCACCGGTCTCGTAAAAGGTCTTCTGCGAGACGAAGTTGGCGACCGCGAGCAGGAACAGCTCGGAGCGTGCGTCCCGCTCCCGCCCGCGGCCGCCCTCGTAGGTGCGGAGCACGCGGCCCGTGGAGGTGACGCGGGAAGCGGGCTGCGCCTTCGCGCCCTTGGTGTTGAATCGCGCCATGGTGAATTCCCCCGAATTCCTTGGATTTCCGGAGGGCGGCGCAGCAGAAGGTGGGTACCCGAGATCAGGGGTCGGCGACGGACTTTTCCAGATGCTCTACCGATTGAGCTACACCGACCCGAAGTCGATGACGGGACTCGAACCCGCAACCGTCCGATCCAATGAAGTAACCGCTGCCTGCGCACCGGGCACCCACCATGAGCTGCGCCTCCCGAGATCAAGTCGACGGCGGCATCGGATTCTTTGAGAGAGAAGTAGCCGCTGTCTTCGCACCGGGAGGTGCGCTGTTTTCTGATCTCACTGTAGGAGGCACAGCTCTGGTGGAGCGAGTGAATTAAATGCCGTTCCCGGCGAAGGGACTTACCGCTTCTGCCGCTTCCACGGCCCCGTGATCGCCAGCATGATCCCCGGCTCCTGGATGTTGGCGTACAGGGTCCTGCCGTCCGGGGAGAAGGTGACGCCGGTGAACTCGCTGTACTCGGGGTCCTCCTCGGTGCCGAGGTTCAGTTCGTTGCGGGCGATCGGGTAGGTACGGCCGCTGTCGGTCGCGCCGAACAGGTGCTGCAGGCCCTCGCCGTCCTCGGCGATGACGAGGCCGCCGTACGGCGAGACGGTGATGTTGTCGGGGCCGTCGAAGTTGCCCTCGACGGACGGGTCGGGGTTGACGCCGATCAGGACCTTCAGGGTCAGGGTGCGGCGCTTGGGGTCGTAGAACCACACGGCGCCGTCGTGCTGGACGGGGCTCTCGGCACGGGCGTACGAGGACACGATGTAGGTGCCGCCGTCACCCCACCACATGCCCTCGAGCTTGCGGGCACGGGTGATCTGGCCGTCGGTGAACTGCTTGCGCGTGGAGACCGTCTTCGCGTCCCGGTCCGGGACGTCCACCCAGTCCACGCCGTAGACCGTGCCGATCTTCGTGGCGCGGGAGAGGTCGTCGACGAACTTGCCGCCGGAGTCGAAGCACTTGAAGGCCTGCAGGACGCCCGCGTCGTCGGCGAGCGTGCGCAGCCTGCCGCGGCCGTGGTGGAAGCCGGCCGGCGGGGTCCAGCGGTACAGCAGGCCGTTGGGGCCGGAGGCGTCCTCGGTGAGGTAGAGGTGGCCGCGCTTGGGGTCGACGACGACGGCCTCGTGGGCGTAACGGCCCAGCGCCTTGATGGGCTTGGGGTTCCGGTTGGCCCGGCGGTCCTCGGGGTCGACCTCGAAGACGTAGCCGTGGTCCTTGGTCATGCCGTTCTGGCCGGCCTTGTCCTCGGTCTCCTCGCAGGTGAGCCAGGTGCCCCAAGGGGTGTTGCCGCCGGCGCAGTTGGTGGAGGTGCCGGCGATGCCGACCCACTCGGCGACATGGTCGCGGCGCACCTCGACGACCGTGCAGCCGCCGGACGCGGCGGGGTCGTAGACCAGGCCCTCGGTGAGCGGGACGGGGTACTTCCAGTTCGCCCGCGGGCCCTTGAGCTCGTGGTTGTTGACCAGCAGGGTCGCGCCGCGGGGGCCGTCGAAGGTGGATGTGCCGTCGTGGTTGGACGGGGTGAACTCGCCGGACTCCAGCTTGGTCCTGCCGCTGTAGGTGATGATCCGGTACTTGAAGCCGGCGGGGAGGGCGAGGATGCCGTCCGGGTCGGGGACGAGCGGTCCGTAGCCGACGCCGTGGTGTCCGTACGCCGACTCCTCGGCGCCGTCCCTCGCGTCGGTCTCCGTGGACGCGAGGGCGTTCGGGGCGGTGGCGAGGGCGCCGACGCTGCCCGCCAGCGCGACCCCGGCTCCGGTGATCGCGGATTTTCTGGCGAAGTCCCTGCGGGTGAGCGACATGGTGTCTCCTGTGACGGTGGGCGTGCCGTGGAGGGTGGCGGACCTCGGGTCGGCGCCACGGTTTCGCCCATGCCTGAACGGGAGTTGAACACAGGGCGACCACTCCGGGCCCACTTCCATGAATCCGTACACCACGCCCCATGGAAAGCCAAAGACTTCCGGCTCCGGCTAAAGCCCCCACGACGCCGGCACCCAGGCAAACAGGCCCCATATGCAGCGACGACTTGGGACCCGCCCGCCTCGACGAAGTGACCCCGCCCGCCTCAACCCCCTTGCTGCGACCGCGCCTTGAACGCCGCCTTCCTGGCTTCCTTCGCGATTCGCTTGTCCGGGTGCAGGCGGCCCATCGCCTCCAGGACGTCGGCCGTGGCCGGATGGTCGACGCGCCAGGCGGCGGCGAAGAAGCCGCCGTGCTGGGCCGCCAGCCCCTGGACCAGCGAGCGCAGTTCCTCGGAGTTCCCCTCGGCGGCGAGTTGCGCGGCGACGGTGTCGATGGTGAGCCAGAAGATCATCGCTTCCGAGGGCGCGGGGACGTCCGCCGCCCCGTGCTCGCTCAGCCAGACCCGGGCCAGCCCGCCGAGTTCGGGGTCGTCCAGCACTTCCCGCAGCGCCGGCTCGGCCTCCGCCCCCACCAGGGCCAGCGCCTGCTGGCAGCGCAGCCGGCGCAGGGGCGCACCCGCGTCCGAGCCGCGGCTCGCGGCGAGCAACTCCCGGGCGCCCTCCAGCGGTTGCCGCCGTGCCAGCCACTGCTCGGTCTCGGCCCGCGCGGCCTGCGGCGGGAACGTCGCCGTCCCGTCGAGCAGCGCGTCCGCGCCCTTGTCGGCGAGGTCACCGACGGCCGGCGCGGTGAACCCGGCCTCCAGCAGCCGCGCGCGCAGGCCGTACAGGCCGAGCGGGGTGAGCCGCACCAGGCCGTAGCGGGAGACGTCCGTGTCGTCGACCGGCGCGGCGGGTTCCTCGTCGGTGTCCGCCATCAGCGCCTCGTCGACCGGCTGGTACTCGACGAGTCCGACCGGCTCCAGCAGCCGGAACTGGTCGTCGAGCTTCATCATCGCGTCGGAGACCTGCTCCAGGACGTCGTTGGTGGGCTCGCCCATGTCGGAGGGCACGATCATGGACGCGGCGAGCGCGGGCAGCGGGACCGGGGAGTCGCCGGGTCCCTCCTCGGTGACGGAGAGCAGGTAGAGGTTGCCGAGGACGCCGTCGAGGAACTCGGCCTCCGCCTCCGGGTCCCACTGCAGCCGGTCGAAGTCGATCTCGCCGCCCTCGTCCAGGGCCTCCTCCAGGCCCTCGATGTCGGGCACGCTCGCGTCGGCGAGGACCGTCTCCAGGGCGCCCTGCCACAGGGCGAGCACGTCGTGCGGCGAGCCGCCGGTCAGCAGCGCCAGCTCCGCACCGGCCCGCACGGTGCCCTCGTCCTCGTCGGCGATCTCGACGAGCCCGGTGTCCACGGCCACCCGCCAGGCCTCCCTCGCGTCGGCCGCGGCGTCGTCCCCGGTCAGGCCCAGCACCTCGGCCGCGGCCGGCACCTGCTCGTCGACGAGCTCGCCCCCGGCGTCGACGCGGGTGTCGGGGCCGGCCCAGCGGGCGAGCCGGGCGGCCCGGGACAGTACGGGTGTGGACAGCGCGTCCCGCGCCAGCTCCGCTTCGGGGTGCAGCCGTACCGGCGGCAGGGGGGAGCTGTCTGACATCGGCTGGTTCTCCTAGGGCGGCCGGGCGGCCGTACGACCATCTGGACGACGTACGGCTCAATCGCTCAGCCTAGACGGATTTCGCCCCATGCCGCCCGGTTCATCTCCTGGTCAGGGTCCGTACATGGCCGAAACCTTGACAACTGGCCTGAGCAGGCAGGAGATTGACGCGCGTAGAAACGGGGGGACAACTGTTCACTCATCTCTACGCGCGTCACCAGACGCTCCACGCACCACCCTCGTCCCGGCGCTTTCGTACGTCCCCGGAGGGATTCCGTTGCCGAGCAAGTCTTCCGCGCGTCTCGCCGCGCTCACCGTCGCCGCCGTGTGTTCCGCGGCCTCCACGGTCGCCCTGACGGCGCCCGCGCACGCCGACACCGTACGCATCCACGACATCCAGGGCACGACCCGAATATCGCCGTACGCCGGCCAGAAGGTGGCGGACGTGCCCGGAATCGTCACCGCCACGCGCACGTACGGCTCGTCCAGAGGTTTCTGGCTGCAGGACCCGAACCCGGACGACGACCCGGCCACCAGTGAGGGCGTCTTCGTCTTCACCAGCTCCACCCCGAAGGTCGCCGTCGGTGACTCCGTCACGGTCACCGGCACGGTCTCGGAGTACGTCCCGGGCGGCGCCTCGAGTGGCAACCAGTCGCTGACCGAGATCACCAAGCCGACCGTCACCACGGTGTCGACGGGCAACGTGGTCCCGGCGCCGGTCGTGATCAACGCGAAGTCGGTACCGGCCCGTTACGCCCCGGCCGGCGACACCGCCGCGAACGGTTCGGTCAACGGCCTTCCGCTGCAGCCGGCGACGTACGCCCTGGACTACTACGAGTCCCTGGAGGGCATGAACGTCCAGGTCGCAGGTGCCCGCGTGGTCACCGCGACCGACCCGTACGCCGAGCTGTGGGTCACCGTGAAGCCGCACGAGCACCCGACCCGTCGCGGCGGCACGCTGTACGGCTCCTACACCGCGCAGAACACCGGCCGGCTGCAGATCCAGTCGCTGGGCGCGGTCGCCGACTTCCCGAAGGCGAACGTCGGCGACACCCTCACCGGCACCACCACCGGCGCGCTGGACTTCAACCAGTTCGGCGGTTACACGCTGGTCGCCGGTCAGCTGGGCACGCTGAAGAGCGGCGGTCTGCAGCGCGAGACGACGAAGAAGCAGTCGCGCGGAGAGCTGGCGCTCGCCACCTACAACGTCGAGAACCTCGACCCGTCCGACACCACGTTCGCCGCGCACGCCGCCGCGATCGTGAACAACCTGCAGTCGCCCGACATCGTGTCCCTGGAGGAGATCCAGGACAACGACGGAGCGACGGACGACGGTGTCGTCGACGCGAGCACGACCGTGAACAAGCTGATCGACGCGATCGTCGCGGCGGGCGGCCCGAAGTACGACTGGCGTTCGATCAACCCGGTCAACGACCAGGACGGCGGCGAGCCCGGCGGCAACATCCGTCAGGTGTTCCTCTTCAACCCCGAGCGGGTGTCCTTCGTGGACCGCGCGGGCGGCGACTCCACCACCGCCGTCGGTGTCACCAAGGTGCACGGCAAGGCGCAGCTGACGGCCTCCCCCGGCCGCATCGACCCGGCCGACGACGCCTGGAAGTCCAGCCGCAAGCCGCTGGCCGGCGAGTTCGTCTTCCGTGGCCGCACGGTCTTCGTGATCGCCAACCACCTCAACTCCAAGGGCGGCGACCAGGGGCTGACCGCGCAGTACCAGCCGCCGGTGCGCAGCTCGGAGACCCAGCGCCACGCCCAGGCGACGCTGGTCAACGCGTTCGTCAAGAGCATCCTGGACGTCCAGAAGAACGCGGACGTCGTCGCGCTCGGCGACATGAACGACTTCGATTTCTCCGACACGGCGAAGATCCTCGAGGGTGACGGCGAGCTGTGGTCGGCGATCAAGTCGCTGCCGAAGAGCGAGCGTTACACCTACGACTACCAGGGCAACGAGCAGGTCCTGGACCAGATCCTGATCAGCCCGTCGATCCGCCGCGACTGCGACTTCGAGTACGACAGCGTGCACATCAACTCGGAGTTCAACGACCAGATCAGCGACCACGACCCCCAGGTGCTGCGGTTCCGCCCGTAGCACCCGCAGGTCGGCCGGGCGGGGTCTGCGTGGTCAGGCGTAGACCCCGTCCAGCCAGTGCTGCCAGGCGGCTTCGGTCGCCTTGGCGTCGGCGTCAGGGGCGAAGTCGTGGACGCTGATGCCGACCGGGGCGCCCCAGTGGTTGCGGCCGAAGAAGCGGATCAGGGCGTTCTCGGTGCGCAGCCCGATGAAATAGGGGTCGCGGAAGTCCAGTACGGCGTCGAGGGTCCGGCCCTCGGGGCCCTGCGCCCGCACCCGCGCGCCCACGGCCGTGTCCTCGGCCAGCCCGAGCGCCCGTCCGACGGCGGTGAAGGCGTCGGCGCTCTGCGAGGCCTCGGGGCCCTGCAGCTGGGCGAAGGTCACCGGGCGCGGCGCGAAGTGGGTGAGGTACTCGCGCAGGGTGTGCAGATAGAAGTCGGTGTGCTTCGACGCGCCGTCGTACTGGTTGTCCCAGTCGTCGGTGAAGATGCCGCTGTGCACATAGCGCACCCAGGCGCGGCGGCCCTCGTCCCGCGCTTCGATGGTGTGGTCGAGCTGGTTGACGCTCTGGACGGAGAAGCCGACGTCCTCGCTGCGGACGGTGAGGCGGTGCGGCGGGTCGTAGGCGGTGACGGTGGAGCCGAAGGCGGCCCGGCCGCCGACGCGCGGCTCGGGCGGGTCCATCGGCCACAGGTAGGCGCCGCTGGCGTTGGTGATGGCCTCCCACACCTCCTCCGGCGACGCGTCGACCTCGAACTCGCGGACGATCTCGAACTCCTTGGACATGACGGACTCCTGACTGTTCCAACTAGGTTGGCTGTTCCAACTCGGTCTGCTTGAGGGTGGGATGGACGGCCACCACGATCCGGTGGTCACGGCCGCCTTCGGCGTCCGGGGCGTCGTACTTGCGGATCAGCGCACTGACTCCGGCGGTCAACTCCTGGATGAACGCGGCCCGTTCGGCGGCGGAGGCGAAGCGGACCTCGCCGTCCAGCGCGTACGTGGCCAGCCGCTGACGGGCCTTGGCCGCGCCGGTGATCAGCGAGCCGACGTCCCGCACCAGACGGGCGCCGAGGGCGAGCAGCCAGCGTGCGGAGAGCTGGTCGCGGAAGCGGTCCGGGTCCGGCTGCACGGAGGCGAGCGCGAGCGGCGAGATGACGTACGACGCGGCGGTCGCCCGCATCAGCCGCTCGGTGACATTGCCCTTGCGGCGCTCCCCGGCGAGTTCGACGAGGCCGTGCCGCTCCAGCGCCTTCAGGTGGTAGTTCACCTTCTGGCGCGGCAGCCCCACCTTCCCGGCCAGCATCGCCGCCGAGGCCGGCCCCGCGGCCAGCTCGGCGAGCAGACGGGCCCGTATGGGGTCCAGGGAGACGGCGGCGGCCTCGGGGTCCTCGATCACGGTGACGTCCAGCATGCGTCCACCGTCTCACCGAAAACTTTTTTTGTCCAGACGATCCGAGTTTTCGGCCGGTCCCCGTTCTGGGACGAGCCCCGGCGCGATTCGGGCCGGGGATTCGGGAGACCCACCGGTCATGGACGAGGAGAAGAAGGACGAGGGTGAGATCGAGAGTCCGACCCGGCTGCCGGCCCGGTCCTGGCGGGCGGTGGCCCGGCGCACGGCGAAGGAGTTACTGGACGACGAACTCGGCGACCGTGCCGCCGCGTTGACGTACTACGGCGTCCTGTCCCTGTTCCCCGCGCTGCTGTTGCTGGTGTCGCTGCTGGGGGTGGTGGGCCGCAGCGCCACCGACAAGATCCTCGACAACATCCGGGCCCTGGCGCCGGGTCCGGCCCGGGACATCCTGCGGGACGCGGTGCGACAGCTGGGCGACAGCGGCGGTACGGGCAGTGTGCTGGCCGTCGTGGGCCTGCTCGCGGCGCTGTGGTCGGCCTCCGGGTACGTGGCCGCGTTCATCCGCGCGTCCAACGCGGTGTACGACCTTCCCGAGGGGCGGCCGGTGTGGAAGCTGACGCCGCTCAGGCTGGCGCTGACCGTGGCGCTGATGCTGCTGCTCGCGGCGAGCGCGGTGATCGTGGTCTTCACGGGGCCGTTGGCGGAGCGGGCCGGGACGGCGTTCGGCTTCGGGGGCGCGGCGATCGCGGTCTGGGGCGTGGTGAAGTGGCCGGTGCTGCTGATGCTGGTGGTGATGATGATCGGGCTGTTGTACTGGGCGGCCCCCAACGTCCGTGGGCGCGGCTTCCGTTGGATCAGTCCCGGCAGCTTCCTGGCGACGCTGATCTGGCTGGCGGCTTCCGCCGGGTTCGCCGTCTACGCGGCCAACTTCGCTTCGTACAACAAGACTTACGGGACGCTCTCGGGCGCCATCGTGTTCCTGGTGTGGCTGTGGCTGTCGAACCTGGCGATTCTGGTGGGGCTGGAGTTCGACGCGGAACTGGCGCGTGAGCGGGTCGCCTGCCGGGGGCTGTCGCCGACCGAGCCGTATGTGGAGCCCCGGGACACGCGGAAGTGGCCGGCGAAGTGGCGGACCGCACTGGGGGCCGCCGCGCCCAAACCCGTGCCCAAACCCCCTCTTCGGCCCTGACAGGCCTCGTCCTCGGTCAAACGCCGGACGGACTGGGAGTGCACGTCCGGCGTTTCGGGGTCCGCGTCACTTCTTGGTCCGCGTCACTTCTTGGTCCGCGTCACTTCTTGGTGCGCGTCACTTCTTGGTGCGCGTCACTTCTTGGTGCGCGTCACTTCTTGGTACGCGTCACTTCTTGGTACGCGTCACTTCTGGGTCGACGTCACTTCTGGGTCGACGTCACTTCGGGGTCGACGTCACTTCTTGGGATACCTCCACCCCACCACCACGACCACCGCCAGCGCCGCGCCGATGATCAGGGCGGGGCGGGGGTGCCGTACCGCTGCCCTGACCACGGGGCCGGCCGGCCACGGCATGTCGTGTTCCGCCCGGCGCTCCAGGGTGTGGCCCGTCTCCGTCGCCTTGTCCTGGGCGGTGTGGCCCGCCCGGATCATCTGCCGCCCGGTGTTCGTCGCCCGGTCCTGGACCTTGTGGCCGGCCTGGGTGGCACGTTCCTGCACGATGTGCCCGGCCTGGCTGGCCCGTTCCTGCACGGTGTGTCCGGCCATCGCGGCCGTACTGCGCAGCTGCACGGTCATCGCGCCGGCCTTGTCCCTGAGGTCCGCCGCCCGGGCCCGCGCCCGTCCCTTCACATCCATCCTGCCCGCCAACTGCTCCACGGTGTCGCCGAGTTCGCTGCGCGTGCGTTCGATCTGCCGGCGCAGCTCGTCGGGACCCTTCACGCCCGTCTCCCCCGCCGTCTTGTCCGTCATCGGTGTGCCCTCTCCTTGATCTCCTCGACATCGGCCTTGACGCTGCCGAGGGCCTCCTCGGGAGTGGGGGGCGTGGCCTTGCGCAGCTGGGCACGGCCGATCGCGCCGAGTACGGCGGCGATCACCAGCAGCACCGCCGTCACGATGAGCGCCGCGGCCCAGACGGACAGCGTCAGCGAGAGGGCGGCGACGGCCGTGCCCGCCGCCGCGAGCAGCCCGGCGTACCCGAACGCGCCCGCCGCCCCGAGCAGTCCGCCGCCGCGCCCGGCGCGCCGGCCCTTCTCGGCCAACTCCTCCTTGGCGAGGGCCACTTCCTGTCGTGCGAGCCGGGAAAGCTGTTCGGTGGCCTGGCCGACGAGGTCGCCCACCGACTGGTGCCCGTCGCGCACCGGCCCGGAGTGGGTGGTCCCGGTCACGGTCGCCTCCTCTCGTGTTCCTCTGGTTCGAAAACGTTCTGGTTCGAAACGTTCGGAACACCCCGGGTACCCGGACCGGCCCCCACTACCCCTCGGGCCCGCCGCCCCGCCCGGGCTCGCGCAACCGGGCCAGCTGGGTCTGGAACCAGTCGAGACGGGCCTGCAACAGCGCTGCCTCGGCGGCCAGTTCGGGCACTCCGAGATCGTCGGTGGCGGTGAGTCCGGCCACCTGACGGGCGCCCTGCACACCGGCGATCACCCGCAGCCCGTCACCGGCCAGCCGGGCGAAGGCGGCGAGCGAGACGGACGTACGACCGCGGACACACCCCGCGCAGGAGGGTGCCAGGGCGCGCCATCCCGGACGGCCCCAGCCCGCGTCGGCCAGGCCGGCGGCCACGGTGCCGCAGGCGCAGGGGCCGACCGTGGCGGTGCGCACCCGCTGGCGGGCGTAGCGGAACCCGCGCTCGAAGCGGATGTAGCGGCCGAGGACGGACACTTCGAGCAGTACGGCGGCCCGGTGCTCGGCCGTGCACAGCAGCGCCTCGGCCGCCGCCCGGTCGTGCACGCAGTGGAAGCCGCAGTCGCAGCGGCGGTGCGGCGACCGGTGCCGCAGGCCGTAGACGCAGGACGCGTCCGCGAGGACCCCGTACGGCAGCGCGCCGCCGAGCGACACACCGGTGAACCCGGCCCGGGTGCCGTCCTGGGACAGCACCGGGTGGGCGATCTTGTATCCGGTCGGCGGCTCCGTCGGGCGTTCCTCCGGAAGCCGCAGTCTCATCGGGCCGCCGGAACCTCTTCGGGGGCCTTCAGGTCCTTGATCTCCTCGGGCATTTCGAGCTCCTCGGGTTCCAGGACCTCAGCCCGCGGCTGCTCTTCCCGCGCGACTCCGGTGGCCAGTGCCTTGCCGAGCTTCATGACGCCTCCATGGGCCGATGCCGATGACCGTCCTGTTCATGGTGACTCATCAGGGGGCGGAAAGGACATAGGGCATGGCCGACCCGCAACAGATTCCGAAGCAATGCTTAGCTATATCTCGTAGAAGAATTAAGTGGAGCTTCACCATCACTCTGCCGAGACTGTACGGCATGACAACCACCGCGCCCTTCGGCCGTGCCCTCTGTGCCATGATCACGCCCTTCTCGGCGGACGGCGCGCTCGACCTCGACGGGGCCCAGCGGCTCGCCGACCACCTCGTCTCCCGGGGCTGCGACGGCCTGGTGCTGTCCGGTACGACAGGTGAGTCGCCGACCACCTCGGACGCCGAGAAGGCGGCGCTCGTCGAGGCGGTGCGGGAGGCGGTGGGCGACCGGGCGTCGATCGTGACGGGGGTCGGCACCTCCGACACCCGGCACACCGTGGAGCTGGCGTTGCAGGCCGAAAAGGCAGGCGCCGACGGGGTGTTGGTGGTCAGCCCGTACTACAGCCGACCCCCGCAGGACGCGCTGGAGGAACACTTCCGCACGGTCGCCGACGCCTCGGGCCTGCCGGTCGTGCTGTACGACATCCCCGGCCGCACCGGCACCCGCATCGAGCCCGGGACGATGCTGCGGCTCGCCGAGCATCCCCGGATCGTGGCGGTCAAGGACTGCTCCTACGACTTCCTCGGCGCCCAAAAGGTGCTGGCCCGAACGGAGTTGGCGTACTACGCGGGCTGCGACGAGCACAATCTCGCGCTCTACGCGGTGGGCGGCGCGGGTTATGTCAGCACCGTCGCGAACGTCGTGCCCTCCCAACTCCGGGCCGTCCTCGACGCGTTCGACGCGGGCGACACGGTGGCGGCGGCCCGCGCGCAGCAACGGGCCACTCCCCTGATCGAGTCGATGATGGCGGCGGGCCTGCCCGGCACGGTCACGGCGAAGGCCCTGCTGAACGAGCTCGGTCTGCCCGCGGGTCCCGTCCGCGCCCCGCTGCGTCCCGCGAGCCGCGAAGCGGTCGACGGGCTGCTGGCGGCCTACGAGGACCTCACGGCCGGCTGACCACCGCCCGCGACACCACGTACGTCCGTCTCTGCCCGCGAGCGGACCTCTGGCCGTACGTTGTCCCTGTGCGCCCTCCCCTGCTCTTCCTCGACGTCGACGGCCCCCTCAATCCCTGGGCGGCGAAGCCGGAGCGGCGCCCCGAGGGCTATACGACGATCAAGGTAGCCCTGCGGCCGGGCCAGGCCCTGCGGGTGTGGCTGAACCCCTCGCACGGACCGGCGCTGCTGGGTCTCGGCTACGAGCTGTGCTGGGCGACGACCTGGATGGACGCGGCGAACCGCTGGATCGGCCCGACCGTCGGGCTGCCGGAGCTGACGTACGTCGACTTCGGCGAGGGCCTGTTCGCGCTGCGCCCGGACGGCGTCCACTGGAAGACGGAGGCGATCGTGGCGTACGCCGACGGCCGGCCGTTCGCCTGGGTGGACGACGAACAGACCCCGGCGGACGAGCGGTATGTGTCCGCGGCCCATCCGGCCCCGGCCCTGCTGCATCACGTCGACCCCCGGGTGGGTCTGCGCGACGACGACTTCCGGACGCTCGCGGAGTTCGCCCGGACGCGGTGCACATGAGCGGACGCCCCTCCGCCCGCCGGCGGAAGGGCGCCCGTCACCGCGCCACGGCTCAGTTGTGGCTGTGCAGGATGTCGTTCAGACCGCCCCACTCGGCGTTGTTCGGCACGGCCTGGACGGTGCCGGTGACCGAGTTGCGGCGGAAGAGGATGTTGTCCGCGCCGGACAGCTCGCGGGCCTTGACGATCTGGCCGTCGGGGAGGGTGACCTTGGTGCCGGCGGTGAGGTAGAGGCCCGCCTCGACCACGCAGTCGTCGCCGAGCGCGATGCCGACGCCGGCCTCGGCGCCGACCAGGGAGCGCTCGCCGATGCGGACCCGCTCCTTGCCGCCGCCGGAGAGGGTGCCCATGGTGGAGGCGCCACCGCCGATGTCGGAGCCGTCGCCGACGACGACGCCCTGGGAGATGCGGCCCTCGACCATGGAGGTGCCGAGGGTGCCGGCGTTGAAGTTGACGAAGCCCTCGTGCATGACCGTGGTGCCGGCCGCGAGGTGGGCGCCGAGGCGGACGCGGTCGGCGTCGGCGATGCGCACACCGGCCGGGGCGACGTAGTCGGTCATCCGCGGGAACTTGTCGACGCCGAAGACGCTGACGTGCAGCCCGCGGGCGCGGGCGGCGAGCCGGACCGTCTCCAGGGTGTCCACGGCGACCGGGCCGAGGGAGGTCCAGGCGACGTTGGCGAGGAAGCCGAAGATGCCGTCGAGGTTCTGCTCGTTGGGCCGGACCAAACGGTGCGAGAGCAGGTGCAGACGCAGCCAGACGTCGTGCGCGTCGAGCGGCTTGTCGTCGAGCGAGGAGATGACCGTGCGCACCGCGACGATCTCCACGCCCCGCACCTCGTCCCTGCCGAGGGCGGCCACGCCGTGCTCCCCGAGCAGCTCCCGGGTCCGCTCGGCGTCCAGCCGCTCGCTGCCGGCGGGACCGGGCTCCTCGGTCAGCGCGGGCGCGGGGAACCAGGTGTCGAGGACGGTGCCGTCGGCGGCGATGGTGGCGAGCCCGGCGGCCGCGGCACCGGTGGAACGAGGAGCAGTCGTGTCGGTCATGAGGGCAACCTAACCGCCCGACCCCCGCCCAGGCCAACCAGCCCCGCACCCGTCTCAGGTGCCGGGCGGTGAGCGCGTGACCGCGCGGTGGCCGACAGGGAACGCCGACCGGGAAGAACGCCCGGACACCCCGCTCGGTGCCCCGCCGCCCACCGGGAATCCGCCCCTCTCGCAGGGACCGGCAGCCGTCCGCTACGGCGGATCCGTGGGGATCACCCGGGTCAGCATCTCCCGCGCGTAGTCCTCGTCGTACGGCGTGCCCGTCAGCAGGACCTGGAGGCAGATGCCGTCCATCAGCGCGCACAGCGCCCGTGCCGTGGTCGGGTCGGTGTGACGGGAGATCCGGCGGACGAGGTCCTCGGTCCACTCGGCGGCCACCGGCCGCAGCGCGGGGCGGCGGAGAGCGGCGAGATACAGCTCGTACTCCAGCTCGACGCCGGTCCGCTCGCCGGCGAGCCACTCGCCCATCCAGCCGGCGAGTTCGGTGGCCAGATCGGCGTCCGGGTCCGTCAGCCCGCCGCGCGAGGCGATCACCTTGGCGAACCCCTCGTTCGCCTGCCGCAGCGCGGCGACCATCAGCTCGTCGAGGGTGCTGAAGTGGTACGTCGTCGAGCCGAGCGGCACATCGGCCTCGGCCGCGACCGTGCGGTGGGTCAGCCCGGCGAGCCCCTTGTCGCCGACCACCCGGATCGCCGCGTCGATGATCCGCTGCCGCCGGTCGGGGTCGTAGCGGCGGGCCATCAGTGCGCGCCCCCGAGGTTGAGCACCACCACTCCGACGATGATCAGGGCCATCCCCGCGGCCTTGGTCACGGTCATGCCCTCCCCGAAGAAGAGCAGCCCGATCGTGGCGATCGCCGCGGTGCCGACGCCGGACCAGATGGCGTAGGCCGTCCCGACGGAGAGGGTCTTCAGCGTCTGTGCGAGCAGGACGAAGGAGACGATGTAGCCGAGGACGGTCAGCACGGACGGCACCAGCCGGCTGAAGCCCTCGCTGTACTTCATGGCGGTGGTGGCGCCCACCTCGGCGGCGATGGCCGTGCCGAGAAAGAGATATCCCATGTGTACGAGCGTACACAACGATTGCGTACTCGCGTACACATCGACACACAGTTGAGGAAGAGATGTGAAGCCGCGGACGACGAACGAGCGGCCGCGCTATCCCGGAGGGTGCGTTGCGCAGGGAGGTTCACTATTCATGGAAACCGCTCGCTGTAACATCTCCCCCCAACGCCCCTGTCTCCACTAGTGTTTCACCGCTCACTCACCCC
>NZ_WVUG01000154.1 GCF_017614965.1 Streptomyces griseorubiginosus
CCCCGAGACCCTCCGCGCCCGCCACGGCCTCGGCGTCAACCTCGGCCGGCTCGGCCGCTGGGAGGAGGCCCTCGCCGAGTCCCGCGACGTCTGCGCGATCCGCGAGCGCGTCCTCGGCCCCGAGCACCCCGACACCCTGGTCAGCCGCCGCGAGGTCGCCGTCGGCCTGGGCTGGCTGGGCCGCTGGGCCGACGCCCTGACCGAGTACCGCCGGGTGGCCGCCGCCCGCGAGCGCGTCCTCGGCCCCGACCACCCCGACACCCTCGCCAGCCGCAACGACGAGGCACACTGCCTGGAACAACTCGGCCGGGGCGCCGAGGCCGTCGAGCTGTACCGCCGGGTGGCGGCACTGCGCCAGCAGCGGGCCTCCCACGGACGCTGAGCGCTCCGGGGGCCGTATCGCCGTACCCCCCTGGCCGCTGACGATCATCGCGTGTTACCAAGAAGCATGTCTGCACACGAGGGACCCGCGACGCACCGCACCTACGACGCCGTGATCGTCGGCGGCGGGCACAACGGCCTGGTCGCCGCCGCCTACCTGGCCCGGGCCGGACGCTCCGTGCTGGTCCTGGAGCGGCTGGAGCACACCGGGGGAGCCGCGGTGTCCACCCGGCCGTTCGCCGGGGTCGACGCACGGCTGTCGCGCTACTCCTACCTGGTCAGCCTGCTGCCGAAGAAGATCGTCCGGGATCTCGGTCTGGACTTCCGGGTCCGCGCCCGCACCATCTCCTCGTACACACCCGTCGAACGGGACGGAAGGGCGACCGGACTCCTGGTGGGCGGCGGCGAGCGGCGCACCCGCGAGGCCTTCGCCAAGCTGACCGGCTCCGAGCGGGAGTACGAGGCCTGGCAGCGCTTCTACGGCATGACCGGCCGTGTCGCCGAGCGGGTCTTCCCCACGCTCACCGAGCCGCTGCCGGACCGGGGGGAACTGCGCCGGCGCGTCGACGACGAGGAAGCCTGGCGGACCCTGTTCGAGGAACCGATCGGCGTGGCCATCGAGGACCGCTTCGCCGACGACCTGGTGCGGGGCGTGGTCCTCACCGACGCCCTGATCGGCACCTTCGCCGACGCCCACGACCCGTCCCTGGCACAGAACCGCTGCTTCCTCTACCACGTCATCGGCGGCGGCACGGGCGCCTGGGACGTGCCGGTCGGCGGCATGGGCGCGTTGACCGACGCCCTGGCGGGCGCCGCCCGCGACGCGGGTGCCGTCCTCTCCACCGGGCACGAGGCGGTACGGATCGACACGGACGGCCGAACCGCCGAGATCACCTACCGCACGGCCGACGGGGAGGGCACCGTCGCCGCCCGGCACGTCCTGGTGGGCGCCTCCCCGCAGGCCCTCGCCGAACTGACCGGCGACGCGCCGCCCGCTCCCGCCGAGGGCGCGCAGCTCAAGGTCAACATGCTGCTCAAGCGGCTGCCCAAGCTGCGGGACGAGTCGGTGGACCCCCGCGAGGCGTTCTCCGGCACCTTCCACATCGCCGAGGGCTACCGGCAGCTGGCCACCGCCCACGCCCAGGCCGCCGCCGGCCGACCGCCCCTCGCGCCGCCCTCCGAGATCTACTGCCACTCGCTCACCGACCCCACGATCCTCGCCCCCGACCTCGTCGAGCGGGGCTACCAGACCCTCACCCTGTTCGGCCTGCACACCCCGGCCCGGCTCTTCGACCGGGACAACGACGCCGTGCGCGAGGAACTCCTCAAGTCGACGCTCGCCCAGCTCGACGCCCACCTCGCCGAACCCCTCGCCGACTGCCTCGCCACCGACGCCGACGGCCGCCCCTGCATCGAGGCGAAGACCCCGCTGGACCTGGAGCGCGACCTGCGGCTGCCCGGCGGCAACATCTTCCACCGGGAGCTTGCCTGGCCCTACTCCGGCACGGACAGCGGCCGTTGGGGCGTGGAGACCCGGCACGCGAACGTGCTGCTGTGCGGTGCGGGGGCGGTGCGCGGCGGGGGAGTGAGCGGAGTGCCGGGGCACAACGCGGCGATGGCGGTGCTGGAGGCGACCGGCGAGTGACCGGTTCGGCACGGGACTTCTACGACTCGCTCGCCGCCGACTACCACCGGATCTTCCCGGACTGGGAGGCGAGCATGGCCCGGCAGGCGGCCGTGCTGGACCCCATGATCCGTCGCGAACTCGGTCCGGGTCCGCACCGGTTGCTGGACTGCGCCTGCGGCATCGGCACCCAGGCGATCGGCCTGGCCCGCGCCGGACACCGGGTGGTCGGCAGCGACCTGAGCCCGGCGGCCGCCGCTCGTGCCGCCACCGAGGCCGAGTCCCGCGGGACGGACCTTCCGGCCGTGGCGGCGGACATGCGGCAGCTCCCTTTCAGAGCGGCCGCCTTCGATGTCGTCGTCTGTGCCGACAACTCCCTCGCCCACCTGCTGACCATCCCCGACGTGACGGCGGCACTCGGCGCCATGCGGCGTGTCCTGCGGGACGACGGCCTGCTCCTGCTCACCCTCCGCGACTACGACGAGCTGCGCCGCACCCGTCCCGCCTCCTCGCCGCCCCAGGTTTCCCACGGTCCGGACGGCCGGTCGATCACCTTCCAGCTGTGGCACTGGCACGAGGACGGCGAGCGTTACGACCAGGAGTACTTCCAACTGATACCCGACGGAGCGGGCTGGCAGGTGCGGGTACGGCGGACCACCTCCCGGGCGGCGACCCGGGACGAGGTGGCGGACGCGGCGACCCGGACCGGTTTCACGGACGTCACCTGGCACACCCCCGGGAGCAGCGGCTATCACCAGCCCGTCCTGACGGCGCGCGCGACGACAGGGCGAAGCGTCCACCTGCCGTGACCACCGCGTCTCGCCCGCAGCGGGTGAGGCGGCGGGCCGGTCCACCGGGTCCCATGGGAGGGGCGGAACCTGCGCCCGGGGGCCGACTTCGGCGAGGTGGACAGCATGCGACACTGGCGCGCTCTGATCGTTCTGGGGACGGCCCAGTTCCTGATGGTGCTGGACACCTCCGTCATGAACGTCTCCATCAGTCAGCTGGTCAAGGACTTCGACACCGAGGTCACCGCCATCCAGGCGGTCATCACGCTGTACGCCCTGGTCATGGCCGCGTTCATGATCATCGGCGGTCGGCTCGGGGACATGTGGGGCCGCCGCCGCGTGTTCCTGCTCGGCATGACCGTCTACGGCACCGGATCCCTCATCACCGCGCTGGCCCCCACCCTCTGGGTCCTCGCCGTGGGCTGGTCGGTGATCGAAGGGCTCGGTGCCGCCATGGTGCTGCCGGCCATGGCGGCCCTGGTCGCGGAGTCGTACCGGGGACGCGAGCGGGCCGTCGCCTACGGGGTCGTCGGCGGGCTCGCGGGTGCGGGGATCGCGGTCGGCCCGCTGCTGGGCGGCTGGGTGACGACGTACCTGACCTGGCGGCTGGTGTTCGCCGGGGAGGTCGTGGTCGTCATCGCCGTCCTGCTCTTCCGCAAGGCGATCGCGGAGGTCCCGCGGAGCGGGGCGCGCCCGCATCTGGACGTCGTCGGCGCCGTGCTGTCGGCGGCCGGCCTCGGTCTGGGCGTGCTCGGCGTGCTGCAGAGCGGCTCCTGGGGCTGGGTGCAGCCCCGCAACCCGCCCTTCACCGTGTTCGGCTTCGCGCCGACGCTGTTCGTCATCGGCGCCGGCGTGGGAGTCCTGGCCGTCTTCGTGCGCTGGGAGCACCGCAGGGACGCCCGCGCGGCCGACCCCCTGGTCCACCTGGTGTTGCTGCGCCGGCCGGCCCTGCGGTCCGGGCTGCTGACGCTGCTCAGCCAGAACCTCATCCTGCTGGGCCTGTTCTTCGCCATCCCCCTGTATCTGCAGGTGGTGCAGGGCTTCGACGCGTTCCAGACCGGGCTGCGCCTGCTGCCGGTCTCCATCACCATGCTCGCGGCCTCGACGGTCGCCTCCCGGCTGGGGCGCGTCGTCGGCCCGCGCCGGGTGGTCCGGCTGGCGCTGCTGACCCTGACCGGGGCGATCATCTGGCTGCTGGCCACGATCGACCCGGACATCGACGACGCCCAGTTCGCCGGCGCCATGGCCGTGCTGGGCATCGGCATGGGGCTGCTCGCCTCCCAACTGGGCAACGTCGTGCAGTCCAGCGCCGGTGAGGAGGAGCGCAGCGAGGCCGGCGGGCTGCAGTTCACGGCCCAGAACCTGGGCTCGGCGCTGGGCACCGCGCTCATCGGCTCGCTGCTCGTCGGCGCGCTGGCCCACGCCTTCACCACCCAGGTCGAGAACAACCCGCAGCTGTCGGACCAGGCCCGGCACGAGACGAGCGTGGCCCTCGAGTCCGGCATCAGCTTCGTCTCCACCGACCAGGTGCACACGGCGGCCGAACGCGCCGGACTGCCGCCCGGCGAGGTCGACGCCCTCACGGACTCGTACGCCACCGCCCAGCTCCAGGGGCTGAAGGCGGCGATCCTCGCCGCCGGCGGCATCACCCTCGCGAGCTTCCTGGTCACCCCGGGCCTGCCGGGCGCCCCGGCCGCGCGGGCCCGGCAGCCGAAGACAGGAGCGGCGGCCCAGGCCGTCGGCGGCGCGAGCTGAGAAGGGGGCGGCCGTCATGTCCCGCACCGACCGGATCATGCCGGGAGTCCGGAGCGCGGAGCACCGGGCCGCCTCCGACTACACGGGCGGCGTCTACGGCTCCATGCTCGCCGCGTCCGTGGTGGTCGGGGCGGCCACGCAGGACTCGTTCCCGCGCTCGGAACTGGTGTTGCTGCTGTTGCTGACCGGCCTGGCGTTCTGGATCGCGCATGTGCACGCCCAGCTGTTCGGCGCCCGGCTGGCCCGGCAGGCCCTGGACCGCCGGGTCGTCTGGCGGGTCTGCCGGGAGGAGTGGCCGATCGTGAAGGCGGCGGTGCCGCCGGCCGCGGCGGTGGCTCTCAGCCCGCTGCTGGGCCTGGACATCCAGGGCGCGTTCTGGCTGGCGCTCTGCGTCGCCGTCGCGGGTCAGATCGGCTGGTCGATGGCGGCGGCCCGGCGCGCGGGCGCCGGCTGGCCGCTGGTGACCGTTACCGCCGTGGTCAACCTGGTGCTCGGTCTGCTGATCATCATGCTCAAGATCTTTCTGACGCACTGAACGCCCGCCCCACCGGGATCATCCGTTCAGAGAGAGGCCGGCTCATGCAGCGCTACGAGATCCGCATCGACGGTCAGCTGTCGACGACCCTGACCGCGGCCTTCCCCGAACTCGAACACGTGGTGATGTCGGATCAGACCGTGCTGTACGGCCCGGTCGTGGACGAGGCACAGCTGTACGGGCTGCTGACCCGCTGCCAGTCGCTCGGGCTGCGCGTGGTCGAGATGTGTCAGGTGCCCGAGTGACCGGCTCCGGTGTCAGAGCGTCTCGGCGGTGACCCTGCCGGAGTCCACGGCGACGCGGAGCGCGGCGTAGTCCCGCTCGTTCTGGTCGGCGTAGGCCTGCGCGAACCCCACGAGCGCGCGGTCGAAGCCGTCGCCTGAGCCCAGGTAGGCGCCGATCGCGATGGGATCGCCGGAGCGGGCGTGGGCCCGGGCCAGCGAGGCCCCGCACACCTGGGCGAACAGGTTCAGCATGTCCGGGTCCATGGTCTCGGGCCGGGCGATGCCCTTCCAGTCCCGCAGCTGTCGTACGTAGAAGTCCCGCTCCTGGCCGTCGAGGCCGACGACGTGGGTGTAGCCGAGGAAGATGTCGCTGGTCGTCTGGATGAGCCGCTGCCCGGTGACCACCCGGCGGCCCTGGTTGTCGAACCCCTCGCCGCCCGCGTGGGGCGCGAGGACCGACTCCTGCGCCTCCTTGGCCTGCAGCAGCAGGGGATCGTCGTCGTCGCGGCCGAGCAGCAGCAGGATCCAGCAGCGGGTGCCGACGCTGCCGACCCCCACCACCTTGCGGGCCAGGTCGACCAGGCGGTAGTGGCGCAGAAGGTGTCGGCGCTCCGAGGACAGCGTGGGCGCGTAGTCCTCCACCAGGGTGTGCAGTTCCTTCTCACGCCCTTCCTCGCCCGGCTCCGTCTGCAGGTCCGCGAACGGGGTGATCAGCGGCGGGTCCGGGGCGATGCGCCGGCCCTCGGGGGTGTCATGCGTGAGCTTGGCGAAGGCCTGCATATGGGTGCGGGTGCGGGCCTGCTCCGCCGCGCGCGCGGTACGGCGGCGCTCCTTCTTGTCCATCGAGGAGGCCATCAGTCCGCGAAGCTTGTCCACGTCGTCCAGGGCGTACCAGATGTCGAGGGTGCGCATGCCGGCGAACTCCCGCATCCGCTCCCGGTAGGCGCGCACGCAGACCCGGACGGCACGGTCCTGCTCCGCGGTCGGGAATCCGTTGGCGCGGGCCGCGATCACGAAGCTGGCCGCGAGGCGCTTGACGTCCCACTCGAAGGGCCCGGGATACGTCTCGTCGAAGTCGTTGATGTCGAACACCAGGTGCCGTTCCGGGGAGGCCAGCATCCGGAAGTTCAGCAGATGGGCGTCCCCGCACAGCTGGACGCGCAGACCGCTGTGGGGCAGTGCGCCCAGGTCGGTCGCCATGATGGCGGCGGCGCCGCGGTAGAAGCGGAAGGGCGACTCGAGCATCCGGCCATAGCGGATCGGCACCAACTCGGGCACGCGCGTGGCGGACTGACGCTCTATCACGGCGATCGGGTCCGGCCGCTCCGGCCCGGGGTCGAACCGGCCGTGGCTCGAACGCGGGAGACGGCCGCGCTCGCTCTTGCCGTAGGCGACCCTGTCCGGCACCGACAGGGTGGACGTGAACGGGCTGTGTGCGGACATGGTGACACCTCCGGAACGGGTTCTCACCCCACCTCACCGCCGCACCGGGGCACAGGGATCACCCGCGAGGGGTGACCCGGCGACCGGTGGCGGGCGGGACGCTGGCCGGGTGGGAGTCCCGCGCGCACGGCCCCGCCGGCGGCCCGTCGCGGCCCACCCGATCACGCGAGGAGGCGCCATGACCGTGTCGCGTGACCCGGCACCCCGTACCGCACCTGAGTACCCGCCCGCCGAGCAGGCGCGGCCCGCGCCGCCCGGCGACCCGGCGGACGTCCTCGCGGGTCTCGGCGGATCGTGGACCTGGATCCTCGCCTCGGCGATCGCCACTCTTGTGCCCGGCGTGATCGTCCTGGTCTGGCCGGACGAGACACTGCACGTCCTCGCTGTGCTGATCGGGCTGTACCTGCTGGTGGGCGGGGTGTTCCGGTTCGTCACGGCCTTCTCCCGCCGCGAGCACGGCGAACGCCTGCCCGCCCTGCTGGTGGCGGTGCTGTTCGTGCTGGCGGGTGTGCTGTGCCTGCGCCACCCGCTGCAGACCGTCGCCACGCTGTCCCTGATCGTCGGGGCGGTCTGGCTGGTCGGCGGCATCCTGACGGCGTACACCGCGCTGGCCGCCCGGGACCTCCCGCACCGCGGCTTCGTCCTGGGCGTCGCGGCGCTCGCCTGCGTCGCCGGAATCCTGGTGCTGGCCACGCCCACCGAGTCGGCCCGCGCGCTGACCCGGCTGCTCGGAGTGTGGCTGGTCCTGCTCGGCGTGGCCGAACTCGCCCTCGCCCTGGCCTGGCGAAGCGCCCTGCACAGGGCCCTGACGGCGAACCGGGGCGGGCCCGCCGCACCTGACTGACACCAGGCGGGGGCCCGCGGGCCGGTCTCCTCGTCCCGGGAGCCCCCGCCGCATACGACAGGGGGGGACCCATGGGTACCGACAAGGTCTCCGCACCACACGCCGACAGCGGCACCGCGCAAGCCGCTCACGTCCTGACCGCCGACGAGCACGCCGAGTACCGGCGGCTGCGCAGCGCGGCCACCGTCCGCCACCGGCATCTGCGGCACGCCGTGGCCACGGTCCTGCTGCTGCTGACCATGCTGCTCACACCGTTGGCCCTGGTGGCTGCCTGGGTCCACGACGAGGTCGCCGACACCGCCCGCTACGTCCGGACGGTGGCGCCCCTCGCCTCCGACCCGGCCGTGCAGGACGTCCTCATCGACCGGCTGACCCGTCGTGTCGTCTCCAACCTCGACGTCGACGCGCTCACGGCCTCGCTCACCACCGCCCTGCGGAAGTCGGGAGCCCCACCCCGTGTCGTCGAGGGCTCCACGGCACTGGCCGGCCCGCTGCGCTCGGCGGTCACCGGCGTCGTCCACCGCAACGTGAGCCGCGTGATCACCAGTGACGCCTTCCAGCAGGCCTGGGAGGGCTCCAACCGCCGCGCGCACGCCGCCGTCGTGCGCATGCTGACCGGCGACAGCAGCGGCGCCCTGCGTGCCGAGGGCGACGCCGTCCGGCTCGACCTGGGCCCGGTGGTCGACCAGGTACGGCAGCGGCTCGTCGACGCCGGTTTCGAGAAGGCCGCCGCCATCCCGGACAGCGACCGGACGATCACCCTGTTCCGCACCGAGCAGCTCGGCAGGGCCCAGAACGGCATGCGGCTGCTGGACGTCCTGGGCACCTGGCTGCCCGTACTGACCCTGGTCACGGCCGCCTGCGCCGTGTGGGCCGCTCCGGCGCACCGGCTGATGCTGCTGATCACGGCCTCGGGCATCGGCGTGATGACCGTGGTGCTGCTCGTCGCGCTGGCCGTCCTCCGGCGCGTCTACCTCGACTCGGTCCCCTCGGACACCCTGCCCACCGACGCCGCCGCGGCAATCTACGACACCTTCGTCCGCTTCCTGCGCGACAGCACCCGGACGCTTCTGGTCGTCGCCGTGATCACGGCGCTCGCCGCCTACCTGTACGGTCCTGGCCGGGTCGCCCGCCGGCTGCGGGCGCTCGCCCGGCGCGGCACCGCCGCCACCGGGCGGGCGCTGGGCCGGACCGGAGTGCGCACGGGCGGCACGGGACGGTGGCTGGACACCCACGGGAAGTGGATCACCGGCCTGGTGATCGGTGCCGGCGCCCTGGCCCTGGTGCTGTGGAACCACCCCACGGTGGGCGGGGTGATCCTCGTGCTCGGCCTGGTGCTCGTCGTCCTTTTTGCCGTGCAGGTCGCCGCCTCCGCCGGGGCTCCGGCGGCCGATGCGCCCTCCGGACTCACCCGCCCGGGGTGATGCCCCACCGGCTTGCCGTGCCCACGCTGAAAGCAACAAACCGGCGGCCGGGCGGCCGCCCGGGACGAAGGAGAGCCATGAACGCGCCGACGTACCTCGCGTACGACTATCCGCTGCTGAGCGTCTTCTGGTCCATGCTGGTGTTCTTCCTGTGGATCATGTGGTTCGTCCTGCTCTTCCGGATCGTCGTCGACATCTTCCGCGACGACGAGATGAGCGGCTGGGGCAAGGCCGGCTGGCTGGTGTTCGTCATCGTCCTGCCCTTCCTGGGCGTCTTCGTCTACGTGATCGCCCGGGGCAAGAACATGGGGCGGCGGGAGATAGCACAGGCGCGCGCACAGCAGGAGGCCTTCGACAGCTACGTCCGGGAGACGGCCAAGGGCGGCACCAGCAGCGTCGACGAACTCGCCAAGCTGTCCGAGATGCGCTCCCGCGGCGACATCACCGACGACGACTACCGCCGGGCCAAGGAACTGGTCCTCAGCGGTTCAGGCGCCTCCGACCGCGCGGGTGGCGTCGGCTCCTCCGCCGGCCACCTCTGAGGCACACCGGACGACAGGAATCGAGGCAGCACCATGACGGCCACACACCCCGCACACGCGCACCCGACCAGGCAGGCCTGGGCCGGCGGGCTGATGACCTTCGGGGCCGTGATGCTCATGATCGCCGGACTGCTGGACGTCTTCCGGGGCATCATGGCGATCGCCTCGGACGACATCTTCGTCAACACCCGCAACTACGTCTTCGAGTTCGACCTCACCGGCTGGGGCTGGATCCACCTGATCCTGGGCGCGGTCGGCGTGCTCGTGAGCTTCGGACTGTTCCAGGCCATGACGTGGGCGCGGGTCGCCGGGGTGGGGATCGCCGCGCTCATCATCATCGCCAACTTCCTCTCGCTGCCGTACTACCCGGTGTGGTCGGTCGTGATGATCGCGATGTCGGGGTTCATCATCTGGGCCCTGTGCGTGGTCCGGCAGGACGACGAGACCTTCGACCCGTTCGAGCGCCCGGGGCACGACATCTGACGACCCGTCGGCAGCGGGGCCGGCGCCGGCGCCCCCATGGGGCCCGGCGCCGGAGAAATCTGATGGAGCGTCAGAAAAAGTCTTCCGTCGGCCGGAGGACTGCGGCATCCTGCGCCCATGCAGACGGAGCTGAGCAACACACTGGGAGTCGAGCACGCCATTTTCGGCTTCACGCCGTTCCCCGCCGTCGCCGCGGCCATCAGCCGCGCCGGCGGTTTCGGTGTGCTCGGCGCGGTCCGCTACACCGCCCCCGACGACCTCAAACGCGACCTCGACTGGATCGAGGCCCACGTCGACGGCAAGCCCTACGGCCTCGACGTCGTCATGCCCGCCAAGAAGGTGGAGGGCGTCACCGAGGCCGATGTCGAGGCCATGATCCCCGAGGGGCACCGGCAGTTCGTCAAGGACACCCTCGCCAAGTACGGCGTGCCCGAGCTGGCCGAGGGGGAGGCGTCCGGGTGGCGCATCACCGGCTGGATGGAGCAGGTCGCCCGCACCCAGCTCGACGTCGCCTTCGACTATCCGATACGGCTGCTCGCCAACGCCCTCGGCTCCCCGCCCGCCGACGTCGTCGCCCGCGCCCACGAGCACGACGTCCTCGTCGCCGCCCTCGCGGGCAGCGCCCGGCACGCGGTCAAGCACAAGGAGGGCGGCATCGACATCGTCGTCGCCCAGGGCTACGAGGCCGGCGGCCACACCGGCGAGATCGCCTCCATGGTGCTCACCCCCGAGGTCGTCGAGGCCGTCGACCCGCTGCCCGTGCTGGCCGCCGGCGGCATCGGCAGCGGACAGCAGGTCGCCGCCGCACTCGCCCTCGGCGCCCAGGGCGTATGGCTCGGCTCCCTCTGGCTGACCTGCACGGAGGCCGACATGTCCTCGCCCGCGGTGACCAGGAAACTGCTTGCCGCCGGCTCCGGCGACACCGTCCGCTCCCGCGCCCTGACCGGCAAACCGGCCCGGCAGCTGCGCACCGAGTGGACCGACGCCTGGGACGACCCGAACGGCCCCGGCACCCTCCCCATGCCCCTGCAGGGCCTGCTCGTCGCCGAGGCCCTCACCCGCATCCAGAAGTACGAGGTCGCGCCCCTGCTCGGCACGCCCGTCGGGCAGATCGTCGGCCGGATGACCAGCGAACGCAGTGTCCAGGCCGTCTTCGACGACCTCACCCGCGGCTTCGAGAAGGCCGTCGACCGCGTCAACCGCATCGCCGGAAGGAGCGGCAAGTGACCAGCACGCCCCCCGCCGGATTCTGGGCCCAGGCCACCCACGACCCCGACCGCACGGTGCTGATCGCACCCGACGGCGAGGAGTGGACCGCCGGACGCCTGCACGCCGCCGCCAACCGGCTCGTCCACGGCCTGCGCGCCGCCGGTCTCGAACGCGGGGACGCCTTCGCGGTCGTCCTCCCGAACGGCCCCGAGTTCTTCACCGCCTACCTGGCCGCCAGCCAGGCGGGCCTCTACCTGGTCCCGGTCAACCACCACTTCGTCGGTCCGGAGATCGGCTGGATCGTCGCCGACTCGGGCGCCAAGGTGCTCATCTCCCACGAGCGTTTCGCCGCCCCCGCCCGCCACGCGGCCGACGAGGCCGGCCTGCCGGCCACCCACCGCTACGCCGTCGGCACGGTCGAGGGTTTCCGGCCCTACGCCGAACTCCTCGACGGACAGCCGGAGTCGGCGCCCTCCGACCGGGAGCTCGGCTGGGTCATGAACTACACCTCGGGCACCACAGGCCGTCCCCGCGGCATCCGCCGCCCGCTGCCCGGCAAGCGCCCGGAGGAGGCCTATCTCGGCGGCTTCCTCGGCATCTTCGGCATCAAACCGTTCGACGACAACGTCCATCTGGTCTGCTCGCCGCTCTACCACACGGCGGTACTGCAGTTCGCGGGCGCGTCGCTGCACATCGGGCACCGCCTCGTCCTGATGGACAAGTGGACGCCCGAGGAGATGCTCCGCCTGATCGACACCCACCGGTGCACCCACACGCACATGGTCCCCACCCAGTTCCACCGCCTGCTCGCCCTGCCGGAGCCGGTCAGGCGGTCCTACGACGTCTCGTCCATGCGGCACGCCATCCACGGCGCGGCCCCCTGCCCGGACCACGTCAAGCGGGCCATGATCGACTGGTGGGGCGACTCGGTCGAGGAGTACTACGCGGCCAGCGAGGGCGGCGGCGCCTTCGCCACCGCCGAGGACTGGCTGAAGAAGCCCGGTACGGTCGGCAAGGCCTGGCCGATCAGCGAACTCGCCGTCTTCGACGACGACGGCAACCGGCTGCCGCCGGGCGAACTCGGCACCGTCTACATGAAGATGAACACCGGCGGCTTCGCCTACCACAAGGACGAGGCCAAGACGAGGAAGAACCGCATCGGCGACTTCTTCACCGTCGGCGACCTCGGCTACCTCGACGAGGACGGCTACCTCTTCCTCCGCGACCGCAAGATCGACATGATCATCTCCGGTGGCGTCAACATCTATCCCGCGGAGATCGAGTCCGCCCTGCTCGCCCACCCGGCCGTCGCCGACGCCGCCGTCTTCGGCATCCCGCACGACGACTGGGGCGAGGAGGTCAAGGCGGTCGTCGAACCGGCCCCGGGCCACGACCCCGGACCGGACCTCGCCGCCGACCTCCTCGCCCACTGCGCCGGACAACTCGCCGCCTACAAACGGCCCAAGAGCGTCGACTTCATCGCCGAGATGCCCCGCGACCCCAACGGAAAGCTGTACAAGCGCCGGCTGCGGGACCCCTACTGGGAGGGCCGCACCCGCCCGGTGTGACCACCTGTCACGGCCGGACCCGGATCACCCTCAGGACCGGCGAGGACCGGATGTCCTTCTCGCAGAAGCGGGCGGTCACCCACTTCTCGCCCGAGAACGGCCGGGTCTGGTCCCTGTAGTGCGGAGCCCGAACGCCATCGGGGGAAGCTGCGATTGGCCGTACGAACGTGCTTGACCTGCCCCGGCCACGGGCCGAGGATCATGAGTCATGACGCAGGGACACGGCAGCACGGTTGACGGGGTGCTGCGGCGCAGCGCCCGGCGCACCCCCGCGCGGGTCGCGGTGGAGTACGGCGAGCGGTCATGGACGTACGGCGAACTCGACGAGGCCGTCTCCCGCGCGGCGAGCGTCCTGCTCGGCCAGGGGCTGGAGCGGGGCGACCGGGTCGGTGCCTACGGCCACAACTCCGACGCCTACCTGATCGCCTTCCTCGCCTGCGCCCGCGCCGGCCTCGTCCACGTCCCGGTCAACCAGAACCTGACCGGCGACGATCTGGCCTACATCGTCGGCCAGTCGGGCAGCTCGCTCGTTCTCACCGACCCCGACCTCGCGGACCGGCTCGCCGACGGCGTCCGGACCCTGCCGCTGCGCGGCACCGACGACTCCCTGCTCGCCCGGCTCACGACCGCGCCCGCGTACGACGGCCCCGAACCGCGTACCGAGGACCTGGTGCAGCTGCTGTACACCTCCGGTACGACCGCCCTGCCCAAGGGCGCGATGATGACGCACCGCGCGCTCGTCCACGAATATCTCAGCGCGATCACCGCCCTGGACCTGTCCGCCGGTGACCGCCCCGTGCACTCCCTGCCGCTCTACCACTCGGCGCAGATGCATGTGTTCCTGCTGCCGTACATCGCCGTCGGCGCCACCAACATCATCCTCGACGCGCCCGACGGCGACCGCCTCTTCGACCTGATCGAAGCCGACCGCGTGGACAGCCTGTTCGCGCCGCCGACGGTCTGGATCGGTCTGTCCAACCGCCCCGACTTCGCCACCCGGGACCTCAGCGGCCTCCGCAAGGCCTACTACGGCGCCTCGATCATGCCGGTGCCCGTCCTGGAACGGCTGCGCGAACGGCTGCCGAAGCTCGGCTTCTACAACTGCTTCGGCCAGAGCGAGATCGGCCCCCTGGCCACCGTCCTCGCCCCGGACGAGCACAAGGGCCGCATGGACTCCTGCGGCCGGCCCGTGCTCTTCGTCGACGCCCGCGTGGTCGACGAGGACGGCAAGGACGTCCCCGACGGCACGCCCGGTGAAATCGTCTACCGCTCCCCGCAGTTGTGCGAGGGCTACTGGGACAAGCCGGAGGAGACCGCGGAGGCCTTCCGGGACGGCTGGTTCCACTCCGGCGACCTCGCGGTGCGCGATGCGCACGGCTACTACACGATCGTCGACCGGGTGAAGGACGTCATCAACTCCGGTGGCGTCCTGGTCGCTTCACGCCAGGTCGAGGACGCCCTCTACACCCACGAGGCGGTCGCCGAGGTCGCCGTGATCGGCCTGCCCGACGAGCGGTGGGTCGAGGCCGTCACGGCGGTCGTCGTACCGCGCGGCGAGGTCACCGAGGACGAGCTCATCGCCCACACCCGCGAGCAGTTGTCGCACTTCAAGGCCCCGAAACGCGTGGTGTTCGTGGACGAACTCCCGCGCAACGCCAGCGGGAAGATCCTCAAACGGGAGCTGCGGGACAGCCTCGGCGCATGATGCGGCGCGGCCGGGGTACCCGACGCGACCCTTCCCGGGCACGTGATGCGATGCACAGGAAAGACCCGTTTCGTACCCGGTACGGCCGCCAGTAGCATGGCTCCTGTTCACGGCAGGAGGACACAAACCAGGCATGCGTTGCTGCTTCCCCGCTCCTCTCGCCGCCCTCGCCGGAGTCCCCGGCCCCTGTGAGGTGCTGCGTTCCGGAGCACTGCTCGCCCCGGCGCTGCTGCGCGCCGTCTCCGCCGCCCGCACCCGACTGCCGCACCACCACCCGATCGCCGCCGTCCATCTGGAACTGGTCACCCTGATCGAGGACCGCGCGATCATCACCTGGTACACCGGCATCCCGGGCACCGACGACGGCTTCGGGCACATGCTGCCCGCCCTCACCGAGGGCGAGGTCGTCTACGGCACCCATCCCGGCCGGCTCAACCGGGTCGCCGGCGAGGACCTGCCCACGGCCCACCACCACGTGGAACTCACCGGCCTGGAGCCCGGGCAGACGTACTACTACCAGGCCCGCTCCCGGGGCGTGGCCGCCCGGCCCACCGCGCTGCACCTGATCCGCGGCAACGCCGCCGGCACCTCCCTGCACGGCCTGGGCTCGCACGGCGGCCCGTACTCCTTCACCACGCCCCTGCCCCCGCCCGGCCGGCATCTGATCTCCCTCGCGCTCTGCAACGACCTGCACCTGGGCGAGACCACCGCCGGACTCGTCGGCGGCATCCCCTTCATGCGCGGAATCTCCCAGCAGCCGGGGCTCACGCCCTACCCGGAGCTCATGACCCGGGCCCTGGTGCAGGAGGCCCGCAGACGAGGGGCCGACGTGCTGCTGGCCGCGGGCGACATCTCGGCCGGCGGCTCGGCCGCCGATCTCGCGCGGGCCAGAGGCATCCTGGACGGCTTCGGGACGCACGGACGGGACTACTTCGTCGTCCGGGGAAATCACGACCGGCCCGGAGCGGTCGAGGAGTCCGACGGCGACACCTTCCGCAGCGGCTTCGGCCGGCCGGACGAGCCGGGGTACTTCGAGCGCGACCTGGGCGGGCTGCGCATCATCGGGCTCGACACCTACGAGAAGCGCGGCAACGGCGCCGACTCCGGCGGGCTCGGCGCCGAACAACTGGCCTGGTTCCAAGCCCGGTTGCGCGAACAGCGAGAGCAGCCCACCGTCGTCTTCGGCCACCATCCGCTGACCGTGCGCGACTCGCTCTTCCCCGTCGGCGCGGGCCAGCGCCTGGGCCGCCGCCAGGCCCGGGCCATCCTGGAGGCCTATGCCGCCACCCCGGGCGTCTTCCTCCACCACGCCGGCCACACCCACCGCAACAAGCGCACCGTGCTGCCACAGGCGCCGCACGTGGCCCTGCAGGAGGTCGGCGCCGCCAAGGAGTACCCCGGCGGCTTCAGCCTGCTGCGCGTCCACACCGGCGGCTACGCCCTCAACTTCTTCAAGGCGCGCGGCGCCGAAGCCCTGGAGTGGGGCGAGCGCAGCCGGCGCATGGCGGGGGGCCTGTGGCCGCACCACGCGCTCGGCCGCTCCGTCACCGACCGCAACAGCGTGGTCTACCGCGACCTGTCCGGGATCACCCGGCCCGCCCTCGCCCCCTTGGCGGCGACCGGCTCTCCGGGCTGACAGGGACCTCCCTCAGCCCGGCGAGCCGGTCACGGGCCGACGGTGACCACCGTCCCCGGTCACGCGCGCCGCAGGTCCACGATCCGGCGGATCTTGCCCACCGACCGTTCCAGTGACTCCGGTTCGACGATCTCGACGCCCACCGAGACACCGATGCCGTCCTTCACGGCCGCCGCGATGGCCCGCGCGGCCGCGTCACGGACCTCCGGTGCGGCATCCGGGCGGGCCTCGGCCCGTACCGTGAGCGCGTCCATACGTCCCTCACGGGTCAGCTGCAGCTGGAAGTGGGGCGCCACGCCCGGCGTGCGCAGCACGATCTCCTCGATCTGCGTCGGGAAGAGGTTCACCCCGCGCAGGATCACCATGTCGTCACTGCGCCCGGTGACCTTCTCCATGCGCCGGAACACCCGCGCCGTCCCCGGCAGCAGCCGGGTCAGATCGCGCGTGCGGTACCGCACGACGGGCATGGCCTCCTTGGTCAGCGAGGTGAAGACCAGCTCGCCCTCCTCACCGTCCGGCAGCACCTCACCGGTGATGGGGTCGACGATCTCCGGATAGAAGTGGTCCTCCCAGATGTGCAGCCCGTCCTTGGTCTCCACGCACTCCTGCGCGACACCCGGGCCGATCACCTCCGACAGCCCGTATATGTCCACGGCGTCGATCGCGAACCGCTCCTCGATCTCCCGCCGCATCTCCTCGGTCCACGGCTCGGCGCCGAACACGCCCACCCGCAGCGAGGTGGAGCGCGGATCGACGCCCTGCCGCTCGAACTCGTCGAGCAGTGTCAGCATGTACGACGGCGTCACCATGATGATCCGGGGTGCGAGATCCTGGATCAGCTGTACCTGACGGGCCGTCATACCGCCGGACGCGGGGACGACCGTACAGCCGAGCCGCTCGGCGCCGTAGTGCGCGCCCAGCCCGCCGGTGAACAGGCCGTATCCGTACGCCACATGGACCGTGTCGCCCGCTCGGCCGCCCGCGGCCCGGATCGAGCGGGCCACCATGTCGGCCCACAGGGCCAGGTCGTTGTCCGTGTAGCCGACGATGGTCGGGCGGCCGGTGGTGCCGCTGGAGGCGTGGATGCGCCGGACGCGGTCCCGGGGCACGGCGAACATGCCGTACGGGTAGTTCTCGCGCAGGTCGGCCTTCGTCGTGAACGGAAAGCGGGCCAGGTCGGCCAGGGACCGGCAGTCGTCCGGGTGGACACCGGCCTTGTCGAAGGACTCCCGGTAGAAGGGCACGTGCTCGTAGGCGTGCCGCAGTGAGGACCGCAGCCGTTCCAGCTGCAGCGTCCGCAATGCCCCGGCGTCCAGCCTTTCCCCCGCGTCCAGCAGCTCCGTCGCATCCGCCATGGGGACTTCTCCCTAACCAACCGCATCAATCCGGACGACCGATCATTCGGTCGAGGTGCTCGGGATCAGTAATTCAGGCCGTCCAGGCGCAGGCAAGAGGTCCGGCCGCATTTTCTGTAACTCCGTTGCGGCCTCGTTCCGGCGGCGGTGAAGATCGGCGCATGCCGACCTTCACCGCCGCCGACGGGACCGAGCTCGCCTACCACCTGCGAGGCGAGGGCGCCCCGCTCGTCGTCCTGCCCGGCGGCCCCATGCAGGCCTCCGCCTACCTCGGCGACCTGGGCGGTCTCGCCGCACACCGCCGCCTGGTCCTGCTCGACCTGCGCGGCACGGGCGACTCCGCGACACCGGCCGATCCGGGCTCGTACCGCTGCGACCGGCTCGTGGCCGACGTGGAGGCCCTGCGCGCGCACCTGGGACTCGACCGGATGGACGTCCTCGCCCACTCGGCGGGCGCCGGCCTCGCGATGCTGTACGCGGCCCGGTACCCGGAGCGGGTGGCGAGGCTGGTACTGGTGACCGCCATTCCATGGGCGCTGGGCATGCCGGCTACCACCGAGCAGCGGCTGGCGGCGGCACGGCTGAGGAGCGGCGAGCCGTGGTTCCCGGAGGCGTTCCCGGCCCTCGAGCGGTGGCTGGCGGGGCGGTCCGACTACGACCCCGCATGCGCGCCCTTCCTCTACGGCCGCTGGGACGACACGGCTCGGCGGCACGAGGCGCGCGCGGAGGAGCAGTTCAACGACGAGGCGTCCGAGATCTACGGGTCGGACGGCGCCTACGACCCACCCGCCACCCGTGCCGCACTCGCCCGCGTCACCGCCCCGGTCCTGGTCCTCGCCGGAGAACTCGACGGCGGCCCACGCCCCGAACTGGCCCGCGCCGCCGCCGACGCGTTCCCGGACTCCGACTTCACCGTCCAGCCCGGCGCGGGGCACTACCCGTGGCTGGACGACCCCGACTGGTTCGCCGGCCGGGTCACGCGCTTCCTGGAAGGGCGGGGAGTGCCCGCACCGCCGGCAGCCCGGCCGGAAGCGACTCCCTGACTCAGTGACGCCGCCGCGCCCAGGCCGTCGCGCGGCGCCGCAGCAGAACATGACACGCCCGGGCGCGTCGTGCTACGCCGTCCGGAGGCTTCGGAGCCGGTGTGTCACCCGCCGTTCGGGCCGTATGCCGCCATGAAGCGGTCGCGGAAGGTGTCCATGGTCCACTCGGGGGCGTTGGGCGCGGGCTTGAGGCCGTCCGTCCAGCCCCAGTTCGCGACGCGGTCGAGCACCTTGGGGTCTCGGGCGACGATGGTGACCGGGACGTCCCTGTTGGCGGTGCCCCGGGTGACCGTCGGCACCGGCTGGTGGTCGCCGAGGAAGACGAGGACGGTGTTGTCGTCGCCGTAGCGCTGCATCCACTCGGTCAGGCTGTCCAGGGAGTACTGGATCGCCTTCCGGTACTCGGTCCGCACGCGCGACGCGCTCTTCCAGACCTCCGTGGGGTTCGTGCCCTCCTTCTTGATCTTGTAGAAGATCTTGCCGTCCCCGAGGTCCTTCCAGTCGATCATGTGGGCGATGGGCGACCAGGGGTTGTGGCTGGAGGCCAGGATGATCTCCGCCATGATCGGGTCGCGGTTCTTCTTGCCGTGCTCCAGCTTCTGGAAGGCCTCCAGACTGAACTGGTCCGGCACCGGCGTCCAGCTGAAGTACGGGCCCTGGTAGCCGAGGTGGGTGGAGTCGTAGATGTGGTCGAGGCCGAAGTACTTGCCCTCCGGCCAGGACTTGCGCACACCCGGCACGATGCCGACCGTGCGCCAGGCGCCCGTCTTCTGGAAGTAGCTGGTCAGGGTCGCGCGGTCGCTGGTCGTCAGCGTCCGGTACCGCTCCTGGTTCTTGATCCACAGCCCGGACAGGAAGGTCGAGTGCGCAAGCCAGCTGCCGGCGCCCGTGACCGGCGACCGCAGCCAGCCGCTCCGGGAGGCGAAGCCGGCCGCCTTGAGCCTGGCGTCACCCTGCTGGAGGGTCGCGTCGATCTCCGGTGCCATCGCCGGGTCGTCGATGGCCACCCGCCCGTAGCTCTCGATGAAGGTGAACATTACGTCCTTGCCGCGCAGCCCGGTCAGCAGCTGGTCGGACGGGGTGTTGGCGTACTTGTCGACGTGGAGCTGCTTCGCGAAGACCTTCGCGTCTCCCAGTCCGTCGCTGACGGACTGCATGCGGTGGGCGAGGAACTGGCTGTAGCCCTTCGTCGCGAACGGAACGCTGCCGAACTCCACGCTCAACGTGAAACAGGTGATCCACACCGTGCCGAGGACGAGCGTGGTGCCGACGGCCGTGGAGCGGTGCCGGCCCATCGTGTCCGCCAGCCGCAGCACCGCGAGCGCACTCAGCACGAGCACGGCGATGAACAGGACGATCACACCGATGACCGCGAGCACCTCGCCCGAGCGGCCGAAGGAGTCCTTCACCCAGTCCGCGCCGTCGCTGAGCAGCGTCCAGTCGAAGACCAGGTCGAACGGCCGGGCAAGGGTCTGGTAGAAGCCCATGTCGATGAACTTGAGCACGGTGGTCAGACCGAGGAACGCGCCCGCGACGACGGCCCCGACGCGCCGCGCCTTCGCGGGCAGGGCGAGCAGCACGATCGCGAGGAGGATCGGCTCGACGGGGAGACGGATGACCGACTGGAGGGTGATCCGGTCGAGCCTGTCGGGCACGAGATCCGCGACGATCACGAACACACCGGCCAAGACGGTCGTCCCCACGCGCACGACACCCGCGGCACGGGGGTAACGCCGCCGCCACCCGAACCAGCCGGGGCGGTTGGTGGGGGAGGAAGCTGCCG
>NZ_WVUG01000155.1 GCF_017614965.1 Streptomyces griseorubiginosus
CCCCGGAGCCCCGTACCGCCGCCCTCGCCGCGGCAGGACCGCCGCCGGGAGGAACCGGACCGGCCGCCATCGGTCCCGCATGCGCCTCCGGGCCCGGTACGTAGCCCATCGCGGGCGCGCCCGCGCCCGAGCCCGAGAAGTTGACGCCTCGCTCCAGGCGGTCGAGGCGGGCCATGACCGAGCGTTCGTCACCGTAGGCGGCGGGGAGCAGCACGCGCGCGCAGATGAGTTCGAGCTGGAGGCGGGGCGAGTTGGCGCCGCGCATCTCGGTGAGGCCCTCGTTGACGAGGTCGGCCGCGCGGCTGAGCTCGGCCGCGCCGAAGGTGCTCGCCTGGGCCTGCATCCGCTCGATGACGTCGGCGGGGGCGTCGATGAGCCCCTTCTCGGCGGCGTCCGGCACGGCGGCGAGGATCACCAGGTCGCGCAGCCGCTCCAGCAGGTCGGCGACGAAGCGGCGCGGGTCGTTGCCGCCCTCGATGATCCGGTCGACGACCTCGAACGCGGCGGCGCCGTCTCCGGTCGCGAAGGCCTCGACGACGGAGTCGAGAAGGGAGCCGTCGGTGTAGCCGAGGAGGGAGGTGGCCATGGCATACGTCACACCCTCCTCCCGCGCACCGGCGAGCAACTGGTCCATGACGGACATCGAGTCACGCACGGAACCCGCGCCGGCGCGCACGACGAGGGGCAGGACGCCGTCCTCGACCGGGATGTTCTCCTTCTGGCAGACCTGGCCGAGGTAGTCCCGCAGGGTCCCCGGCGGCACGAGCCGGAAGGGGTAGTGGTGGGTCCGCGACCGGATGGTCCCGATGACCTTCTCGGGCTCGGTGGTGGCGAAGATGAACTTGAGGTGCTCCGGGGGCTCCTCGACGACCTTCAGCAGTGCGTTGAAGCCCGCCGACGTGACCATGTGGGCCTCGTCGATGATGTAGATCTTGTACCGGCTGGCGGCGGGTCCGAAGAAGGCCTTCTCGCGCAGCTCACGGGCGTCGTCCACACCACCGTGAGAGGCCGCGTCGATCTCGATGACGTCGATGGAACCCGGGCCGTTCCGCGCCAGGTCCCGGCAGGACTGGCACTCTCCGCAGGGCGTCGGGGTGGGTCCCTGCTCGCAGTTCAGGCAGCGGGCCAGGATCCGGGCGCTGGTCGTCTTGCCGCATCCGCGCGGGCCGCTGAACAGGTACGCGTGATTGACCCGGTTGTTCCGCAGCGCCTGCTGCAACGGGTCGGTGACATGCTCCTGCCCGATGACCTCGGCGAACGACTCCGGGCGATAGCGGCGGTACAGCGCGAGAGACGACACGCCTACGAGGTTATAGGCGCCCACTGACAACCAGCCCCGCCACCGTGACCCCGGAACGCGAGCGCCCCCCACGCACCCGCCAGAGCCAACCTACCCTTGCTGCCTTCCGGCCCTGGGGGAGTTCAGTCAGATAGCGCCGCGTGAGGGGCTCCGCACAGAGTACCCGACGTCAGCGGGTGGGAACGAGTTCGCGAGCACTCCTCTCGGTCATGTAATGTTTCCGGCGGAGGATTCGCCTAGAGGCCTAGGGCGCACGCTTGGAAAGCGTGTTGGGGGCAACCCCTCACGAGTTCGAATCTCGTATCCTCCGCAGCCGCCTGAACAGGCGAAACGAAGAGCCGAGCCGCGATTGCGGCTCGGCTCTTCGGCGTGGACCGGTTGCATTTTTGGTTGCACTTACAGCCGACATTCAGAACGTATCGGCGCACAGCCGAGCGCACGCTTCCGATCACGGCGGCTGGTCGGCACCGGCTGTGGCGGACCCCTACGGAACTGGCGGTAGATGCCGCGACGGTTACCGACGGCCAGGATCCACACGCCGATGTGGCCGTCCTGGACGGTGTGGACGACACGGTGGTAGCCGCCCCTGAGCCGCTGGCGCAGGCTCCGGTCAGCCCTGCGCGTTGCAGTCGAGGCGGGCCACAAGCCGCCAACGCTCGCTGGGGGGAACCAGCCCTCGTGCGGCACCCGCCAACCATGGGGTCCGCCAGAGACTCTGGCAGCGCTGGATGCTGCGCTGGAGCAGTTGCTCGCGGGCACGACCTCCGAGGAACTGCGCGGCATGCCGGCAGTGGGCGTCAAGCCTCCGGGCACCAAGCCGCAGCGACTGGCCGCACTCGTGGAACACCAGGGCGACCGGGAGCGGGTCGTCGCGGTGGTCGCGACAGCCCCCGCCGACGGCCCGGAAGTTGCTCGCGCGCGAGCCGCGGCCGTGCCGAGCCAATGGCAGTTCATCCTGTTCGGCGCTGTCGGCCCCGGCCTCGCACGAGGCGCCCGGTGGGCACTGGACCGGGGACTCCTGATCCAGGACCGTGACCGCTACAGTCCGGCCCGTTTCCCATAGGCCGAGTGCCGCCTGTCGAGTACCGCTACTCATGCCCGCACATCGTTGTGCCGCCAAACATAGTTCACCCCATTAGGGATGAATCCCAGCGGAAATCCCCGAAGCACAGTTGCCGCGACCCATGATTTTGCGTAGGCCCTATCCGACGGCGCGAGAGGAAAGCCATGCGCGATGTCTTCGCTCTAATCACTGAACGAGTTCTGCGCGACTGCGGCGGAGAGCCCATCTGCGCACATGTGGGCGATGTTCAAGCGTGTGCAATCAAGAGCCATCCCACGTATCAAGTTTTGCGCGACAAAGTTCGACTTGGTCGATCGAAATCCGTAGCCAGCTTGCGGCTCTGGGAGTCCGTGGGCACTTTGGCGAGAGAGAGTGACCGACGGGAGCGAGAAAAATGGTTGATGATCCTGCTGGATCTACTGACTCCATACTTTGGGGGATGGTCGAAAGAGTTGGCACGAAAATGGCACTACGATGTCTCCGACTGCGCGCCTCGTCGATCATTGACGCCAGCACGGTGCGGGATCCGGATGCCAATGAGAGAATTCGTGGGGAGCGCGCAGGCGCCCTGTTGCAACGAATGGGAGTAATGGACCACGTCAAGACCCTTCATGACAAACTCCGCAGCGGCTGCCGTGATGGGGTAGATTCTCCCGCCATTACTCCAACACAGGCAGGGCGGTCATGGGTGGATGGAAAGAATCTTTACTACCGGATTTCTGATCTCCTGCCGCAATATGTTGGCTTCAGCGAGGCTGCCAATATTATTGGCCTTTCAGAATCGCAAGCATCAAAGCTGGCCAGGAAGGGGTCCCTCCCCTTCAGGGTACTCTGGATTGGCAATAGCCGGGTCGTGTCGGTCAATTCGCTTATGCACATCTTGGGCATCCAGGACGCCATCGTGCATCCCGATGATGTAGAAAATGGCGCTTCTCATGTCGGCGAAGAATAGAAATTCGACGAATGCTTCCGCTGCCAAGGTGGACCGGTACTCTGCGGCTGCCTCGCCAGGCTCGACGGACGAGGCAGGGCAATGTCGAGCCGTGCCGCGGCCCGAAGCACCGTCACGCCAGCGCCGCGGACAAGTCCGCCGACGTCGGCCTCCACCTGCTGGCAGACCGACTGCTCAAGACCACGCCGAAGACACCCATCGTCGCCGGTACGCGACCAACCTTCCCCACTCCCATATCCACAGCGTCATGAGCCTCATGCTCGAGCGAAGAGGGAGATGGTATCTCTGGAGATAGTATCGCTAGAGATACTATCTCCATCGGGAGTCTCCATGCGTCGTTTCATCGGGCGGGAACGCGAGCTGAACGTGCTCGGCAACGCCTTGCAGGCGGTTCACGACGCCGCCGGGTCGGCGAAACCCGGTCAGTGCATCCTCATGCGCGGACGGAGGCGGGTCGGCAAGTCCAGCCTCGTCGAGGAGTTCATCCGGCGGACCGAGACGCCGTACCTCTTCTTCACCGCGGCGGGCGGCACGGCGGAGGACGAGCTGACGGAGCTGCTCGACGCCGTCGCCAGATCCACCCTGCCGGAGCGGGAACTGTTCTCGGAGGAGACCCCGGAGCAGTGGAATGCGGCACTCAGGCTGCTTGCGGAGATCCTGCCCGACGACACTCCCAGCGTCGTCGTCATCGACGAGGTTCCGTATCTGATGGACCGCATCGACGCCTTCGAGGGCATGCTCCAGCGGGCATGGGACCGGCTGCTCAGCCGCAAGCCGGTGCTTCTCCTCCTGGTCGGGTCCGATCTGTCGATGATGGAGGCTCTGAACAGCTACGACCGGCCCTTTCACCAGAGAGGCCGGGAAATGATCGTGGGGCCTTTGAACCCGGCCGACATCGGCGAAATGCTCGGCCTGTCTCCGGCGGCCGCGTTCGACGCCGCTCTGATCACGGGAGGTCTACCTCTGATCTGTGCCGAGTGGCGGGCCGGAGCGGATGTCTGGGAGTTCCTCCGCGACTCACTGGACAACCCGATCTCGGCGCTGCTGGTCTCCGCTGAACGGTCACTGGCCGCGGAGTTTCCACCGCAGGCGATGAGCAGGGAAGTCCTGCGGGCCATCGGATCCGGGGAGCGAACCTTCACCAACATCGCTCGCGCGGCGGGCGGCATCGCGCACACCACTCTCACTCGAGCCACTGACGTCCTGACCGAGAAAAGGGTCGTGGCCGCCGAGCTGCCTCTCTCGCTCAGGCCGTCGAAGGAACGCCGTTACCGGGTGGTCGACCCCTACCTGCGCTTCTGGCTCGCGTTTCTGGATCCGCACATGGCGGAGATCGAGCGGCTGCGAGGGGATCTCACTCTGAGCCGGATCAAGGAGCAGTGGACGAGCTGGCGGGGCCGCGCGATCGAGCCCCTGGTCCGGGAATCCCTCGCCCGCCTCCTGCCGGACGAGCTCCTGCCCGCCGCTCCGGCGATCGGCGGGTACTGGACCCGCAACAACGACGTGGAAATCGACTTGGTGGGCGCCGACCGGCAGCCGGTGGCCAAGCAGTTGCTCTTCCTCGGCTCGGTCAAGTGGTTGGAAAACTCCGCGTTCGACAGCCACGACCTGGCAGCACTGCAGAAGCATCGGGCGGCGGTCACCGACGAGCCAGTACCGCTCGTGGCGGTCTCCCGCAGCGGGATCAGATGTTCCGGTCTCCAGGCGGCCTACGGCCCCGACGAACTGCTCACCGCCTGGCGCAAGGTGTAAGCAGGGCTGGGCTTCTATGGTTGCCATTTGGAAAGCGTGTTGGGGGCAACCCCTCACGAATTCGAATCTCGTATCCTCCGCCAGTGCCTCACCGGGCACGATGTCGAAGGGTCCCCTGGAAACAGGGGCCCCTTCGTCGTTGTCCTCAGACCCGTTGTCCTCCAGGCCTGCAGCTCCCGGGACCCGTGTCCTCCAGGCCTGCAGCTCCCGGTGGAGCTGCAGGCCTGGAGGGTGCTGTTCCGGACCGTCAGTACAGCGCCTTGTAGACGCCCCAGCCGCTGCCGATCTTCACGCGTGCGCCGAAGCCGCCCTTGCCGTTGCCCGCCCAGCGGTACAGGTTGCCCGCGGTATCGCGGGTGAGGAGGTCGTTGCGCCCGTCCTGAGTCAGGTCGCCGACGCCGACCAGGGCGTTGTAGGCGTTGAAGCCCGAGGCGATCTTCACGCGCCCCCCGATGCCGCCCTTTCCGTTGCCGTACCAGCGATAGAGGTTCCCGGCCCTGTCCCGGCCTAGGAGGTCTCCGGTGCCGTCGCCGTTGAGGTCGCCCACGCCCACCAGCGCCGTATAACCGGACAGTCCGGTGCCGACGCGCACCCGGGACTTGAACGTGCCCTTGCCGGTGCCGGCGTAGAACCACAGGGCTCCGGACCGGTCACGGGCCAGCAGGTCGGACCGGCTGTCACGGTTGAGGTCCCCCGACGACGTCAGCACGTTGTAGGTGTTCCAGCCCTTGCCGATGACGGTGGACTTGTTGGTTCCCCGGGCGAAGTACACCTGCCCGAAGCCCCAGTACGCACGCAGTTCCCCGGTGGAGTTGCGGACCAGCATGTCCGCGAACCCGTCGCCGTTGAGGTCGCCGGCCGGCACCAGGGTGGAGGAGGTCGGCCAGTCCGCGGTGTAGCTGCGGTCGTAGAAGTACCCCTTGGGATGCCCCTCCCATGTGTCGGTCCGGCCGTCCTTCCGGACCGCCACCATGTCCGGAAAGCCGTCGCAGTCGTAGACATGGGTCGGCAAGGCGCCGCACGTCACGTCCAGGCCGCCGCTTCCCACCCGCACCGGCACGGTTGCCCCGTTGACCCTCGCGGTCAGCTGCCAGGTGTAGAGACCGCTCGGGGCGGGAGCACCGTTCGACTCCCGGCCGTTCCACGAGGCCGAGATGCCGTTGAGACCGCGTTCGGCCCCGCCGCTCACCACAGCCACCCGGCGCCCGGTCGTCTTCTGGGAGATGTCCAGCTCCCAGGAGTCCACGGGGCGGCTGAGCAGCAACGAGGCCGTCCAGGTCGAGTAGTACGACGAAGTGGTCCTCGGCGCGACGCTCCCGGAGGTGTACGCCTCCCCTATCACCGGAGCGGAGTCCGGTACCCCGTCCGCGGTCACGTGCACGCGGCGATCGGTGTCCACGTAGGCGATGTGGCCGCTGTACTTGTCCACGGTCCACGTGATCCTGCGGTCGTCCGCGAGCGTTCCGGCCGGGAGGGCGGCTATGGAGCGCTCCGCGAGCGGGCTGCCGGTGTGGAAGTCCGTCAGCTCGAGCTCGCCCGCGTCCCGGTCGTGCCGGACCACGTAGCCGTCACCGAGCATGGCGGGGCCTGGCGGCACGGCGAAGCCGCGGTTGTTCGTCAGGTCGTACACCCCGGCCTGCTTGTCGGCACCGCAGGACCAGTAGAGCCAGCGCGCTGTCGCCTGCAGTTCGGTGGGCACGCAGGCGGCACCGGTCCGCACGGTGCGCACGGGTTTGCCGGGAGTGGCCGCGTCCGCGGTCAGCCGCTCCGCGGTCAGCGTGCCGGGGCTGCTGGAGGTCGCGCTCCACAGGGTGGAGTACCAGAGCGCCGCGGCCTGCACCGGGCGGCTGCGTACGACCTTTTCGTGACCCGGGTCGATCAGATACTGGGTTCTGGGGGACCCGCCGTCCACCACCACGTACCCATCCGACGCGTCCCGGACCTCGCCACCACTTCCGGGCAACGGCACCTCCATGTGCGACGTGTAGGCGTCCACACGGGTCTCCAGGTACGTCCGCCCTGCTGTCTCGGACAGGAAGGACAGGCCGTACCAGTTGCCCTCGACGGTCCGCACGCAGTCCTCGCCCGTCGCACAGCGCACGGCCGAAGAGGGCATGCCCGCGGGCAGGGGCTTGGCCGCTCCCGCGACGGGGACCGGCCCGGTACCGACGTCCTGCTGGAAGAGGGTGAGCTTGCCGTCCGTGCTGTCCACCCGGTTGAGGGTGCCCCGGTACAGGTTCAGTCCCAGGACCTTGGCGATCACCGGGGGCAGCGGCTGGACCACCTCGTGCGCCGGCGGCCCGTCGGAGCCGGAGGCGAAGCGGTGCACCGCCCAGTCGCCGGTGCCGGAGCCGCCGACGAGCAGGGCGCTCCCGTCCGCCGTCTGCGGCGGGGAGTCCGACACGAGCGCGATGTGGTCGAGTGTGGTGCTCGGCTCCCCGCCGTCGAGCGGCCGGGACGTCAGCCGCCGGCCGAGGGTGGTGCCCGAGGTGGTGTCCGGGCCCGAGGTCAGGAGGGTGCCGCCGAGGAGGGCCACGGGGGCCTCGTCGGCGGGCAGCGGGAGTTCCTGTGCGCCGGAGGACACGTCACCGCGGGGCAGCCAGCGCAGTCCGGTGAAGCCGTGCCCCCACCAGGCGATGCGGTCGTTGCTCAGCAGGATGCGCAGGCCTTGGCCGCTCATCGCCTCCGGGAGAGGGGTGATCACGGCGGTCCCGGGGTCCAGCAGGCCGTAACGGTACGCGCCGTCCTGCCGGAAGGAGATCACCGCGCCCCGGTCGTCCGTGGCGCCCTGCTGCAGGGAGAGGCTGCTCAGCTGTGCACCCGCGGGCAGGCCGGTGATGTGCAGCGGCTGCGCGGGATCGGTGCCGGTGTCGAGGAGCACACCGGCGGAGCTGGTGGTGCTGGTCGCGGACTCCAGCGCCAGCACCTTGCCCGCGACGGTCCCCCGGAACGTGTACCCGGCCGGGAGCTGCGCCTCCCGGCGCTCTCCGGTGTGCGGATCGAGCAGGGTGTACCAGGCGGTGCCCCGGGCCGGGCTCGGTGAGACGGCGAGCAGGTCTCCGCCGGCACCGACGGGGCGTACGAGCGCGTTGGCCGGCAGGGTCTGCAGGCCGGGCACCTGCGTCGAGGTGCCGCTCGCGAAGTCGGTCCAGGTGTAGCCGTCCCGGCCCTCCTGCTGGTGCAGGAAACCGGTGCTGCCCGCCGCCAGCGGGGTGTCCGCACGAGGTGTGGCCCGCTCGGGGGCCGGGATCACGACCTCCTGGGACGAGTCCGCCGCGGTCGCCGTCTGAGCGGCCCACGCGGACGGCGCGTCCACGGCGAGCGGGATGGCCGTTCCCGCGACCGCCAGAATCGTGGCGGCCGCACCGGCCCTGATGCCCGCGCCACCTCTGCGGCGGCGACCTCCGTGCGGTGGTTCAGTCGACGTCCGGGTCAATGCCCCCACGTCTCCCCCTCATTGATGTGATGATCTGCCGCCGCGCGGCGCCCCGCCGCGGCCTGACGCGCTGCCGCGTCCCCCCTGGTGGCCGCGGTGGATCTTGTCGGCCGCTTGTGCGGTAGACGCTAGCCGATCAACGAAGTCCCAGTCCGCCCTGTCGGGATCACGATCAGACAACCCGACGACGCCCCGGCGGGGCGGCCTTGGGAGGGTCAGGAGGAGCAGGGAGAGGGACAGGGGCACCAGGCCGTACCTGGATGGCACCCGGGAGGCGTTCGTTCAGGGCGGTGACGCCGAGGAGGGCGGCCACCGCCGGTTCCGTGCGTGTCGAGGGGCAGGACCAGGGTCAGGACCAGCAGGGCCGCCGTCCCGAACACCGCGCCCATCACCGCGTCGGACGGATGACCGAGATGAAGATGGGGGCGGGGCCGCCCAGGAGACCGGTGCGAGACGGGCGCGCGGGAGACAGGGAGAGCGTGCGGTTCGGCACAGTCGTGAACTTCCGTCGTCGAATGCGTCTGGGACTGGTTCGAAACGGGCGCACGACAAAGTCCCCTGACCGCCCTGTGGGCGTTGGGGTGCAACAACGTGTCTGATTGTGAACAAAGCGACCTTCGGCCTCGTACCACCCAATAAAGCCCGAAGGGGATGATTCACGTGGTGATCTCGACCCGAGTCGCACTCCGTACGACGGCGCTGGCGTTCTCCGCCGCGCTGGTCCTGGCCGCCTGTTCCAGCGGAAGCGGCAGCGGTGGCGGTGGCGGCTCCAGCAGCGCGGCGGGCGCGGTCAAGGCCGGGTCCGGGACGCAGGTGACGGTCACCGAGACCGAGTACTCACTGAAGCTGTCCCGGAACTCCTTCACGCCCGGCACCTACACCTTCACCGCCGACAACGCCGGCAAGGTCACCCACGCCCTGGAGATCGACGGGCCCGGAGTGTCGGACGTGAAGACCAAGAACCTCTCGGGCGGCGGCACGGCGGCGCTCACGGTCACCCTCAAGAAGGGCACCTACGAGCTGTACTGCCCCGTCCCCGGCCACAAGCAGCTCGGCATGGACACCCACATCAAGGTCTCCTGAGGCGTTTCCGGTCACGGCTGGCAGCGCGGGCACCACACTGTTCCCCTGCCCGCCGTACGGGACCGCCGTAGCGGGGTGCCGCAGCGTGGGCAGGTCGGGGTGCGGTCGTCGCGGTGGCCGGTGAGCCAGGAAGGGCGTGGGGGGACGCGGCCGGCGGTGACCGATGAGCGCAGGGTGCGGCGCATCTGTTCGTAGAGGCGGCGGCGGTCGGGCCCGGTGAGTTCGTTCGCCCGGATGCCGGGGCGCAGGCCCGCCCGCCACAGGATCTCATCGGCGAGGAGGTTGCCGAGTCCGGCCAGGGCGGACTGGTCGATGAGGACCGTCTTGACGGCGGCCCGGCGCTCCGAGAGCACGGACTCGAACTCCGCCCGTCCCACCGTCAGCGCGTCGGGCCCCTGACGGGCGAGCATCCGCTCGACCTCGTCGCCGCCCCACGCCAGCCACAGCCCCTGCAGCTTGCGCTGGTCGCGGAAGCGGAGTTGGCGCCGGGCGCCCACGCGGAACAGGACCCGGTCGTGGGCCTCGGCCGCGTCCTCGGGACGGGCGCACACCAGGCTCCCGGTCATTCCGAAGTGCAGCATCAGCGTGGGGCCGCCGGTGTGCGCGAGCAGCCACTTCCCGCGCCGCTCGGACGCCGTGAACCGCCGCCCCTCCAGCGCCTCGCAAAACCCGCGCACGCTCGTCCCGTGCAGTACGCCCGCGTCCCGCACGTCGATCCGGCCGATGACCCTGCCCTGCGCGCAGGACACGAACACCTGCCGGAAACCCTCGACGTCCGGCAGCTCAGGCATGGCAACAGCACAGCACCGAGCCGCCCTGCCCGCCACTCGGGCCGCGGCAGCTCCCCCTCAGCCCCGCAACGGCTCCCGTACCACCGCCACCTCGCCCGCCGGCACGGTGACCGAACCGGTCGCGGGCTTGCCGGAGAGGAGTTCCGTCGCCTCCGGGGAGACGGGGATGTGCGCGTCGCGGTCGGTGTGGTTGATCAGGAACAGGTAGTCGGCGTCCGGGCCGCGGCGCCGGGCCACCTCCACGCCCTCCGGGGCCTCGCGCACCGTCTGTACGCCCGCCTCGGTGCGGATGCGGTCGAGCAGCGCGGCGAGGGTGGCGGGGTCGGGGTGGGTGGCCAGGTACCAGGCGGTGCCCGAGCCGTGGGCGTTGCGGGTGATGGCGGGGACGCCGGCCAGCGGGCCGTCCTGGTACGACGTGACCGCCTGCGCGCCCTCAAGCCGTACCCGCTCCGACCACAGCGTGCCCGTGCCGCCGTCGCTCAGGCGAACCCGCTCGTCGGGCAGCAGGGGGAAGAGTTCGTCGGTGTGCACGCCCAGGGCCTCGCGGAAGGCGCCCGGGTAACCGCCCAGCCGGACATGGCAGTTGGCGTCCACCATGCCGCTGTGGAAGCCGACGCCCAGGGTGCCGCCGCGCTCGGCGAAGCCGGTGAGGTTGGCCGCGCCCTCGTCGTCGATCAGGTAGAGGGACGGGGCCAGGACCAGGCGGTAGGAGGACAGGTCGGCGTCGGGGCGTACGAAGTCCACCGCCACGCCCGCCCGCCACAGCGGCTCGTACCAGGACCGCACCAGGTCCAGGAAACGGAGTTCGGCGCTCGGCTGGGAGGGGAGTTCCAGCGCCCAACGGGCGTTCCAGTCCCAGACGATGGCGACTTCGGCCGTGCCGACCGCGCCCCGCACTTCCGCCAAGGCCCGCAGATCCGCGCCGAGTCGGACCACGTCCCGCCAGATCTGGCTGTCCGTGCCCGCGTGCGGAAGCATCGCGGAGTGCCACTGCTCGGCGCCCGCCTTGGCCGCCCGCCACTGGAAGTAGGCGATGCCGTCGGCACCGCGGGCCACGTGGGACAGGGCGTTGCGGCGCAACTGCCCCGCGGTCTTGGCCCGGTTGACCGGCTGCCAGTTGACCGCGCCGGTGGAGTGCTCCATCAGCAGCCAGGGGCCGCCCGCCAGCGAGCGGACCAGGTCGCCGCTGAGCGCGATGTCGATCTCGGAGGCGGTGTCGGTGGACTGCAGGTAGTGGTCGTTGGAGACGATGTCCAGCTCGGGGGCCCAGCGCCAGTAGTCGAGGGCGTCGAAGCTGAAGTTGACCATGAAGTTGGTGGTGGCCGGGGTGTCCGGGGCCGCCTCCCGCAGGACGTCGCGCTCCGCCTCGTACAGCGAGAGCAGGGCGTCGCTGCAGAAGCGGCGCCAGTCCAGCCGGTGGGTGGGGTTGGGGACCGCGCCGGTGGCGCGCGGGGGCAGGATCTGGTCCCAGTCGTAGTACCACTGGCTCCAGAAGGTGGTGCCCCAGGCGTGGTTGAGGGCGTCCAGGCTCGCGTACCGGTCCTGCAGCCAGTCGCGGAAGGCCGCGGCGCTGGTGTCGCAGTAGCACTCGGCGTTGTGGCAGCCGTACTCGTTGTGGACGTGCCACATCACCACGGCCGGGTGGTCGGCGTAGCGGCGGGCCAGTTCGCCGGTGATCCGCAGGGCCGCCTCGCGGTAGGCGGGGCTGGACGGGCAGAAGGTCTGGCGGCTGCCGTACGACAGCCTGCGGCCGTCCTTGTCGACCGGCAGGGCGTCCGGGTGCGCGACGAAGAACCAGGCCGGCGGGGCCGCCGTCGGTGTCGCGAGGTCGGCGGCGATGCCGTGGGCGTGCAGCAGGTCGAGGATGCGGTCGAGGCGCGAGAAGTCGTAGGTGCCCTCGGAGGGTTCGAGCAGCGCCCAGGAGAAGATGTTGACGCTGACCATGGTGACCCCGGCCTCGGCCATCAGGCGCATGTCCTCGGCCCAGACCTCCTCGGGCCACTGCTCCGGGTTGTAGTCGCCGCCGTAGGCGATGCCCGGCACGTTCAGGGCGCGGCTCACTTCGCGCCTCCCGACAGCAGACGGCGCGTGGTTGCCACGCCCCACTCGTCCAGGGACAGCAGACGGTCGCTGGAGGCCATCAGACCGCCGGTCGCCTCCACGTGCGCAGCCCAGCGCTCACGCGTCTCCACGGCCGGGCGGGCCATCAGGCAGTCCGGGTCGTTGATCCAGAACCGGCCGTGCTGCCACTGGCGGCCGGAGCCGGTGAACTCGGCCGGGTCCTGGCCGGGCTGGCTGTAGTCGTCCGCCTCGGGGCGGCGGTGCGGGGCCGTGTCGGGGCTCACCCGCATCGCGTCGAACAGGCCGATGGAGGGCAGGATGGGCGCCCCGCAGCCGAGCAGGTACGCGTCCGGGCCGATCGCCTCACGGATGAGCTCGATCCCCGAGCGGTACGCCGTCAGCGCGTCGACGGAGGCGTGCCGTACGCCCTCCAGCGCTCCCGCGTAGAGGAAGTCGACCTTGAAGTAGTCGTAGCCCTCGGCGCGCAGGGTGCGGAAGACCTCGGTCAGGCAGGCCGCCGCCTCGGGGTGGGTGGTGTCCAGCACCCTCAGGTCGTGGCCCCAGTTGCGGCCGGCGTGCGTGAAGCCGCCGTCGGTGTCGCGGACCAGCCAGTCGGGGTGCTCGGTGGCCAGTTCGCTCGCCGGGTCGACCAGGAAGGGGGCCGTCCAGATACCGGCCCGCCGGCCGCGCGCCCGGATGGCGTCGGCGATGCCCGCACGGGAGCGGAAGCGCCCGGAGAGGGTGAGCCAGTCGCCGAGGGCGCTCTGGTAGCCGTCGTCGATCTGCACCACGTCGACGGGCAGGTCGAGGGTGTCCATCGCACGGAGGTTCTCGTGGATGTCGTCCTCGGTGACCTCGGTGAAGTACTCGTACCAGGAGCACCAGACCGTCGGTGCCGGGCGCGGCGGCTCGACGCCGAGGCTCTCGGCCCAACTGCCCAGCGCCTCCTGGATGTCCGTGCCCCTCCACTCCTTCACCGCGCCGTCCGCGCTGACCTCCGCGAGGCCGTCCGCCACCGTCAGGCGGATCGACGGAACCTCGCCCGTGGGGTCCACGGCCGCCCAGAGCCGGGTCGGCGAACCGTCACCGGGATCGAGTGCCAGCAGGCCCTCGCCCTGGAAGACGCCCTCGGGAACGGTGACGCCCGGGCGGTAACAGACGGTCGCCCAGTTGTCGTTGGTCGGGCGGTACGGCTTCTCACCGAGGGCGTAGGCGCCGCTGGGGCTCCAGGACTGCCAGCCCTCCTCGTGGACACGGGCGTTGGCCGGGTCCACGGGGACGGAGGCGACGGGGGTGAAGGGGTGGTGCACGGGGGTCTCTTCCATGTGAAGGGCTCGGCGTCGAGGGGGTCAGCCCTTGTTGGCGCCGAGGGTGAGGCCGCTGACGAACTGGCGTTGCAGGACGAAGTAGACGATCAGGGTGGGGATCGCGGTGAGGAGGGCGCCGGCGGCGACGAGGTTGGGGTCGGTGAAGTACTGCCCGGAGAGGTTGTTCAGGGCGGAGGTGATGGGCATGTTCTCGCCGGTGGAGATCAGCACGATGGCCCAGAAGAAGTCGTTGTAGATCCAGATCGACAGCAGGGTGGCCAGCGCGGCCATGGCGGGCTTGCACAGCGGCAGCACGATCTGCCAGTACATCCGCCACACGGAGGCGCCGTCGACGAGGGCGGCCTCGGTCAGTTCGTGCGGCAGCATCCGCATGTAGTTGCTGAGCACGAAGGCGCAGAAGCCGGACTGGAAGGCGACGTGGATGAGGACCAGGCCGAGGGCGGAGTCGTAGAGCTTGCCGCTCGCCGTGATTCCGGGCAGGTCGATCAGCAGGTACATCCGGTACAGCGGGGTGATGATGACCTGCTGGGGCAGGAGGTTGCCGGCGGTGAACACCAGCAGCAGGAAGAGGTTGAGGCGGAAGTCGAAGCGGGAGACGTAGAAGGCGACCATCGAGGACAGCAGCAGGGTCAGCAGCACGGCCGGCACCGCGATGATCAGCGTGTTGCCGAAGTAGTGCAGCATGTCCGACTGCGTGAAGGCGTTCTTGAAGTTGTCGAAGGTCAGCTTGCTGGGCCAGGACACGTAGCCCTTGTCGCTGGTCTCGGAGTAGGGGCGCAGGGCGGCGTAGATCGCCCACAGCAGCGGCGCCAGCCACGCCAGCGACGTGGTGATCAAAAAGGCGTGCAGCAGGATGCGGGCGGGGCGCACGGGCGTGCGCTGCTTGGTGATGACAGCGGTGCTCATGCCTGGCGCTCCTTGCGGAAGGTCGCGATCAGGTAGGGGATGATGACCGCGAGGGAGATCACCAGCAGGACCACGGCGATCGCGGAGCCGTAGCCGATCCGGCTGGACTCTCCGATGATGTTGTTGGTGATCAGGATGGACAGCAGTTCGGTGCCCTGGGCGCCCTTGTTGAAGACGAACACCAGGTCGAAGGCGCGCAGCGCCTCGATGATCGTCACGACGAGGACGACGGTGTTGGTGGGGCGCAGGGTGGGGAAGATGACGTTCTTGAACGTCTGCCACTCGTTCGCGCCGTCCAGGGCGGAGGCCTCGCGCAGGGAGGGGTCGACGCCCTTCAGGCCGGCCAGGTAGAGGATCATCATGTAGCCGGTGTGCCGCCAGGACGCGGCGACCAGCACGGCCCACAGGTTGAGGTGGGGGTCGCCGATCCAGTCGATGTAGTGGCCGGGCTTGTTGGCGCCGATGATGCTGTTGATCAGGCCGGTGTCGGGGTTGTAGACCAGCTGCCACACGAACCCGGTGACCGCGAGGGAGACCACCACGGGCAGGAAGTAGGCGGTCTGGTAGACCCGGGAGAAGCGGATCTTCTTGTCCAGCTGGACGGCGAGGAACAGCCCCATCGGGGTGGGCACGAGGATGAGCACAACGAACCAGATGATGTTGTGCTCGACCGCGGGCCAGAACTGCGGGTTGCTGGTGAACAGCTGGTGGAAGTTCTGCAGGCCGACCCATTTGATGGAGTCGAAGCCGATGCCGTCCCAGCTGGTGAAGGCCAGGAGGATGGAGGCGAGGGCGGTGACCCAGACCAGGGCCACGTGCAGGATCGTGGGCACGCCCGCCATGAAGGCGAGCGTGATGCGGTCCCGGCGGGTCAGCAGGCGCTGATGGCCTCGCCGGACCCGCTGGGTGACAGGCGCGTGCCCCGGAGGCGGCACGGCCGCCTCCGGGGACTTCGTGTTGGTGTCGATGCTCAAGATGGCCGCTCAGCTCACGAAGACGCGAAGATCTGCTTCTTCTGGCGTTCGATGGACGTCAGCAGGTTGTCGATGCCCTTGGGGTTCTGCAGGAACTTCTGCAGACCCGGCTGCATCACCGTGGAGGTGAAGTCCGGCCGCGAGTCACGGTCCATGAACTGCGTCAGCGACTTCGCACCGCTGATCATCGTGTACGCCTTCTTCTGCAGCGGCGTGTACGAGGAGGTGTCGGCCTTGCTGGAGGCGGCCACCACGCTGGAGTCGGCCTTGAGGTAGATCTGCTCGGCCTCCGGCGTGCCCAGGTACTCCATCAGCTTGGTGGCGCCGGCCTTGTTCTTGGGGGCCTTGGAGACCATGAAGCCGTCGGTGGGCGCCTCCACCGTGTCCTGCCCGAACGCCGAGTTCATCTCGGGGAAGGCGAAGAAGTCGAGGTCGTCCGCGTCGGCCTTGTTGGTGAACTGCTGCGCCACGAAGGTGCCCAGCAGGTACATGCCGGCCTTCTTCGACACCAGCGTCTGCGCCGCGTCCTGCCAGGTGCGGCCCATGAAGCCGTCCTGGTGGTAGGGCAGCAGCTCCGACCAGTGGTCGAAGACCGCCTTGACCTTCGGGTCGGTCCACGACTCCTTGCCCGCCATCAGGGACTTGTGGAAGTCGTAGCCGTTGAGGCGGAAGTTGATCTGGTCGAAGGTGCCCATCGCCGGCCAGGCGTCCTTGTCACCGAACGCGATCGGGACCAGCCCGTCCTTCTTCATCTGCTTGCACAGCGCGACCAGCTGGTCCCACGTGGTCGGGATCTCGTAGCCGTGCTGCTGGAAGACGCTCTTGCGGTAGAACAGCGCCCACGGGTACGTGTACAGCGGCACGAAGTAGTACTTGCCGTCCTCGCCCTTGGACAGCTGCTTCATGGCGTCGGGGAAGTTGCCCCCGATGGTCTGCCACACGTCGTCGATCGGCGAGGCGAGGTTCTTGGCCGCGAAGAACTGCATGCGGTAGCCCGCGAACCAGGTGAACACGTCGTCCGGCGTGCCCTGCAGATACGAGTTGATCTGCTCCTGGAAGGTGTTGTGGTCCTTCGTGTTCACGTCGACCTTGATGCCCGTCTTCTTCGTGAAGGCGGCGTAGATCTCCGCGAACGCCTTCTTGGGCACCGCGTCGGAGGAGTTGGAGCCGAGGCTGACGGTCTTGGAATCCGACGAACTGCTGCCGCTGCTGCCACAGGCGCTCAGCAACGGGATGCCCGCACCGGCGAGCAGCGCGGCACCACCCACACCACGCAGCACGCTGCGCCGGCTGGGCGAAGGAAGGGAGAGACCCGAGGGGGAGAGGTCCATGTACGGCTCCTGAAGGCAGGGTTCGGCCGCCACTGCGCCACGTCGAAACAAGTCGAAACCGACCAGAAATCAACTCGACCGAACATCGTGGCGGTAATAACAGCCCCATATCCGGTCATCGGTCAAGAGCTGCCCTAGAGCTTTGTGGAAACGTAACCGACACACTTGTGATCATCCCGTTCGGGCATTCGAACAGATCGGGACGCAAAGTGACTTACTGGATACGCACGGTCTTCGAGACCGTCACCTGATCAATGTCGGATGTCCTGACGGTGACGTTCATCGTCCAGGTCCCGGCGATGGGCAGGGTGACCGAGTTGGTCCCCCAGTAGCCGCCCTGATCGGTGAGTTTCGCGTCGAGCGGGCCGACCTTCTGGGCGGGGAGCGTGAACGAGAGCCGCAGCTCGGGGATGCTGACGATGCCGCCGTCGGGGCCGAAGACCACGGCCTGCACGGAGTTGTCGCCGACGCGGCCCGGGTCGAGGGTGATCTGCACCTTGCCGTGCCCCCCGGGGGTGCCGACGTCGAAGGGCACCGTCGTGACGGAGGCCGCGGGCAGCCCGCCGGCGGTCGCGGGAGCGGCCTCCGCCTCGGCCGCCGCGCGTCCCGGCAGGGTGCCGCCGAGCACGGTGGTGATCACCAGCACGACGACGCCGACGGCGACCTCGGCGAGCACCGACCGGCGGAGGCCGCGGCGCGGGACGGAGCCGTCGGCGGCGATCGCGGGCTCCGGTGCGGCGGGCGGCGGCGGACCGCCCACGGGCTCGGGCACCCGTTCCCGTACGGCTGTCTCGGCGCCCGCGGTGACCAGCCGGGCCGTCCAGCGGCGCGAGACCTGCGCGGCCGCCAGCAGCAGCACCACGGCGGCCAGTTTGACGAGCAGCAGACGGCCGTACGTCGTCCCGGTGAGCGCGCTCCAGGAGCCGAGGCCGCGCCAGGACTGGTAGACGCCGGTGGCGACCAGGACGGTCACGCAGGCGAAGGCGAGTCGGGAGAAGCGGGTCACGACGGAAGCGGGGACCTCGGTGCGGTGCAGCTGGACCAGCAGCGCCGTGAGGCCGCCCAGCCAGACCGCCATGGCCAGCAGGTGCAGCACCGTGGACACCATCGCCGCGGGCACCTGGATGCCCGCCGAGGCGTGTTCGGCGGTGGCCCAGGTGAGGGCGAGGGCCACGGCGAAGGCGGTGGCGGCGAGAAGCGGGAGGCGCGGGGTGCCCCGGAGGGCGCCGGGAACGGGGCTGCCGGGCTCCTGGAGGGCCTGGCGGGGCGTCGGCGGCCCCTGGGCGCCCGGAGGCTCGGTGGAAGCCTGTGAGCGGTCCTCACGTTCGGCGCCCTCGGCCCGGGTGCCGGACTCGCCGGCGTCCTGCCTCCCGGCCCCCGGCTCCTCGCTCCCGCCGCGCCCGGTCTCCTCCGCCCCGGCCGTCGGCAGCAGGCGCGCCCGCGCCGGGTGTTTGCGAAGCAGTACGTACGCCACGGCCGCGAGCAGCAGCAGGGTGAGCCGGGCCAGCAGGGCCAGGCCCGGACGGCCGGTGAGGGTCCGGGTGAAGGCGGCCGTGTCGAAAGCCGTCGCCGGGCCCGTGCCGTTCTCGTACGGGGCGCGCAGCACCAGCAGGCCCACGGTGGTGCCCAGCAGGATCCACCACCCCACCACCAGCGGTTTCCGCAGCGGGCGCACATCCGTCGGGCGGCACAGCAGGGCGAAGGCGGCCGTGCCGATCACCAGCGCCACGGCGAGGTAGGCCAGATAGCGGCCGATGTTGTACAGGCTCTGGGTCGCCGGGTTCTCGACGGGACCCGTGTCGACGGTCGCCGCCGTCGCGGAGGGTTTGCCGACGGAGAAGGTGAACGCCCCGCCCACGGGGTGGCTGTCCGCCGACACCACCCGCCAGGCCACCACGTACGTCCCCTGCGCCAGCTTCGCCGGCAGGGTCACGCTCGCCGTGTCCGAACGGCCCTGCGCGTGCCCGGCCCCGCCGATGCGGACCCGGCGGTTGTCGGGGTCGAGGACCCGGAAGGAGTCGTCGAGCAGGCCGACGGACTCGGTGAAGGTGAGGGTGATGCGGTGCGGGGCCGACTTCAGGACCGTTCCGTCCTCGGGGTCGGTGGACTTGAGGGCCGCGTGGGCCGACGCGGGCACCGCGCCGCCGAGGACGAGCAGGAGGAGGGCGCCCAGCAGCACCAGGCCCCTGAGCCCGCGCCGGTCGAGTCGCCGGAGTCCCCGGCCGTCCACACCCTCACACTCCACGTCGTCTCTCCGTCGTCGGACTCGCCGCCTTCCCGGTAGGTACGGACGCGAGCCGTCGTGTTCTCACCACGTGGGCCGTGCGCACACTCCGCCGTCGACGAGCAGGTCGTGCCCGGTCACCCAGGAGGCCAGCCGTGAGGCCAGGAACACACAGGCGTCCCCCACGTCCTCCGCCCGCCCCAACCGACCGAGCGGCACGGCCCGTTGCCACCGCTCCACGCCCTCCGGCCAGGCCTCCTCCAGCCCTTCGCGTCCGATCAGACCGGGCGAGACGGTGTTGACGCGGATGCCGAACCGCCCGTACTCCAGCGCCGCGGCCCGGGCGTGCATCACCACGGCGGCCTTGGAGGCGCTGTAGTGCGCGTGCAGCGCGGCCGGTTGGCGCGCCTCGATGGACGCGATGTGGGTCACGGACCCGCCGTCCCGCTCCCGCATGACCTCCGCTGCGGCCTGCGTGCAGGCGAACACGCTCGACAGGTTGGTGTCCACGACCACCCGCCAGTCACCCGCCGTCATCCCGGGCAGCTCCTGGGTCGGCTGTACGGCCGCGTTGTTGACCAGCGCGTGCAGCCCGCCGCCCCACTCGGCCGCCTCGCCCACCACCCGCCGGCACACGTCCTCGTCCCGCAGATCCCCTCGCAGGACGACGGCACGGCCGCCCGAGTCCTCGATCCGCGCGGCCAGTTCACCGGCCGCCTCCACCGCCGTACGACAGTGGACGGCGACCGCCGCGCCCTCCTCCGCGAACCGCAGCGCGATACCTCGTCCGATGCCGCCGCCCGCGCCGGTGACCAGGGCGACCTGTCCTTCGAGCAACCTCATGGACGGCACAGTCCCGCGATCTCGGCCGCGCGGTCGGGATAACCCGCCGTGAGAGCGGCCGCGTCCCCGTGCTCGTAGCCCTCGAAGGTGAATCCGGGTGCCATCGTGCATCCGAACAGGGTCCACGCCCCGCCCGCGAGGACCCTGTTCGGA
>NZ_WVUG01000156.1 GCF_017614965.1 Streptomyces griseorubiginosus
CTCGGGGGACTGCGGGGGTGGGCCGACCGGCTCGCGGAGCGCATCGCCCGTGACAGCCCGGGCCTGCTGTACGCCAACCTCGCCGTCCGCGGCCGGCTCGCCGGGCAGGTGCGGGCCGAGCAACTGGCGCCCGCCCTGGCGCTCGAGCCCGACCTCGCCACGGTGGTCGCCGGGGTCAACGACGTGCTGCGGCCCCGGTTCGACGCGGACGAGGTCGCCGGCCACCTGGAGGCGATGTTCGCCGCGCTCACCGCACGGGGTGCCCGCGTGGCCACGCTCACCTTCCCCGACATCGGCCGCATCGCACCGCTGGCCCGGCCGCTCGCGCCCCGGGTCCTCGCCCTGAACGCCCGCATCCGTGAGGCCGCCCGGCGGCACGGCGTCGTCGTGGCCGACTCCTCGCCCCACCCCGCGGTGACCGATCCGCGGCTGTGGAGCCCCGACCGGCTGCACGCCAGCCCCCAGGGGCACGCGCTGATCGCCGCCGCGGTCGCCCATGCCCTCGCCCTGCCGGACAGCGACGACGGCTGGACCCGTCCCCTGCCGCCCGGCGCGGCGACCCGCTCGGGCCTGTGGGCCGTCGGCGCCGAACTGCGCTGGGCCACAACCTTCCTGGGGCCCTGGATCGTCCGCCGCGTGCGCGGCCGCTCCTCCGGCGACGGGCGCCGACCCAAGCGTCCCGCCCTGCTGCCGGTGACCGCGTCGGCTGAGGGCGCGTGAACGCTCCGCTGGGAGTGCCGCGATCGGTGTCGTCCGTCGACTGCCCTTTGCCGTCTGCGGCGCCGTCGTGGCTGGTCGCGCTGTTCCTCGCGCCCCTTGGGGGCTGTAGTCACCTCCTTGATTAATCAACGCGGTGTTAATTTGGGGCAATGGCATTGCGCAACGCGGTGATGGCCGCCCTGCTGGAGGGCGAGGCGTCCGGCTACGACCTCGCCAAGGGGTTCGAGGCCTCGGTGGCGAACTTCTGGATGGCCACCCCGCAGCAGCTCTACCGGGAGCTGGAGCGCATGGAGGGCGAGGGGCTGGTCTCGGCGCGGGTCGTGCAGCAGGAGCGCCGCCCGAACAAACGGCTCTTCTCCCTCACCGAGGCGGGCCTGGAGGTCCTGCGGGACTACATCCTGGCGACCCCGGCCAAGCCGCTGGCCATCCGGGACGAGCTGATGGTCAAGGTGCAGTGCGTCGACATCGGCGACCTCGACGCCGTACGGGCCGCGGTCGCCGAGCGGGTCGAGCGGGCCACCGCCAAGCTCGCCCGCTACGAGCGGCTGAGGGAGCGGCTGCTGGACGGCCGCAGCGAGGACGAGTACTTCACCCAGGCCGAGCGCATCGGCCCCTACCTCACCCTGCTGGGCGGCCTGGCGCTGGAGCGGGCGAACGTGCAGTGGGGCGAGGCGGCCCTGAAGCGGCTCGACCAGCGCGCGGCTGCGCACTGACCCAAGGGTTTGTTTTCCAAACTCAATACACGGTCGGCCTTGAGTCCGGAAACCGATCGGTTTACAGTGAGGTGAAACCGATCGGTTTCCATATGCGTTCTGCGCATCCTCGTTCTCAAGGAGTGGTCATGACCGCGATCAAAGACGCCGTCGTCCTCGTCACCGGCGGCAGCCGGGGGATCGGCAAGGCGCTGGTGGAAGAGCTGTACGCGCGCGGCGCCAGCAAGGTGTACGCCACCGCCCGCGACCCGCGCACGGTGACGCACCCCGATGCGGTACCGCTGGCCCTGGAGGTCACCGACCCCGACTCGGTGGCGGCAGCGGCGGCGCGGGCGCAGGACGTCACCGTCCTGATCAACAACGCCGGCGTCTCCGTCGGCGGGCCCTTCCTCGACACCCCGGTCGACGACGTGCGCCGGGAGTTCGAGATCAACTTCTACGGACCGCTGCTGGTGACCCGCGCCTTCGTGCCCGTCCTCGAACGCAACGGCGGCGGCCACATCCTCAACGTCCACTCCGTGCTGTCCTGGCTGGGCAACGCCGGCTCCTACAGCGCCTCCAAGGCGGCCCTGTGGCAGCAGACCAACTCCCTGCGCCTCGAACTGCAGCCTCGGGGCATCGCGGTCACCGGCCTGCACGTCGGATACGTGGACACCGACCTGACCGCGCGCGTCGACGCCCCCAAGTCCGCCGCCCGCGATGTCGCCGCGCTCGCGCTCGACGGCATCGAGTCCGGGGCGCACGAGGTACTGGCCGACGACATCTCACGGCAGGTCAAGGCGGGGCTCGCCGGCGAGCTGTCGGCGCTCTACCCGCAGTTGGCTGTGTAGCGGGGGCTATCCGGACGCGCCGACCAGGGCCCACACGGTCTTGCCGTTGCGTCCCCGGTCCCGTACCCCCCAGGTCCGGGCCAGTTGGTCCACCAGATGCAGTCCCCGGCCGCGCTCGTCGTCCGGGCTCGGCGCGTCCCGCAGTACCGGCTGGGCCGGGCTCTGGTCGGACACCGCTATGAAGCAGGAGCCGTCGGCCCGCGCGGTCACCGATATCTCGAACTCCCGCTCGAGGATCGGTCCATGACGGACGACGTTCGCCGCCAGCTCGGAGGCCAGCAGTACGACGTTCTCCGTGATCGCGTCATCCTTGCCATGTCCCCACGTGGCCAGATGACGTCGTACCCGATGCCGGGCGAAGCCCACGGAAGCCGGGTGCCGGGGCACCCGGAAGGCCTCTCGTCTCAGCACAAAGCATCCCTCCCCTGTCAACACCGAAAGCCTCCCCACTGGAGAGCGCACAGTGACAGGTCAATGTCACCGCCGACCCGACACCCGACTGATTCCGGCCACCCCGGGACCACCGGTAACGCGGGAGCGTGCCAGACGGGTGCCGAGGCGCCACACGGCTCCCGACGACCGGCGTATGCGAGGAAAACGGCAGTTCGGATGGCATGTCGGGCGATGGCCCCCTATTCGTTCGGCGGGCGGGAGCCGGCTCGGTGGCGTCCTGCCGAACCGTCTGGCATATGCCCGCCCGCGGCCAGAATGGCCGAACACGGCGTTCCCGATCTCGTCGCGGGCACGGATTGGTTGCGGCCGGGGATTCGCGGAGCGGCTTCGCCGGGGGCTCCGGCAGCATGACGAGGCATGGGGAGAGATCGGTACGTCGACTTTCTGCGGGCGTGGGCGATCGTTCTGGTGGTGCTCGGCCACTGGTTGATCACGGTCCTGGCGCACGGGCCGGACCGTGCGCTGGGCGCGCCGGAGCTGCTGGCCACGGTGCCCTGGACCCAGTGGCTGACCCTGCTGTTCCAGATCATGCCGCTCTTCTTCCTGGCCGGCGGACACGCGGCGGCCGGATCCTGGGCGCGGACGCGTGCGGCGGGCGGTTCGGCCACGGGATGGGTGGGGCGGCGGGCCGTACGACTGCTGCTGCCGACCGGGCTCTACAGCGGGCTGGTGCTGCTCGCCGTCGGGCTCTGCGAAGCCGTGGGCGTGGATCCGGGCACCCTCGCGCTGGTCGGCTGGGCCATGGCGATGCAGTTCTGGTTCCTGCCGGTGTACCTGCTGGTCAGCGCCCTGACGCCGCTGCTGCACGCCGCCCACCGACGCTGGGGGCTCGCCGTCCCCGTGGTCCTGGGTGCGGTCGCCGTGGCCGCCGACACGCTCGTGGTCACCGTCCACGCGCCCTTCGTGGGTCTGCTCAACTACGTCCTCGTCTGGGGCGTCGCCTACCAGTTGGGCTTCTGCTGGCGCGACGGACTGCTGACCGGGCGCCGGCTGCCCGCCGCGATGGCCGTCGGCGGCGGGCTGGTCTTCGCGGCGCTGGTCGGCCTCGGCCCCTTCCCGGTCAGCCTGATCCTGGTGACCGGACAGACCCCGAGCAACACCAATCCGCCGTCGGTGGCGATGCTGGCCTGGGCGGTGGCCCAGGTGGGCGCCTGTCTGCTCGCCGCGCCCGCCCTCCGGCGCCTCCTCGAACGCGAGCGGGTGTGGCGGGTCGTGCGACCGCTGGGCGGTGTCAGCATGACGCTGTATCTGTGGCACATGCTGCCGGTGCTGATCGCCGCGGCCGCCTTCTACCTGACCGGACTCGCCCCCGAACCCGCCCTGAACTCCGGGTCCTGGTGGGCCCTTCGCCTGCCCTGGCTGCTGGTGCTCGGCGCGCTCCTCGCCGTCGTCGTGTCGGCGCTGCGTCCTCTGGAGGGCGCCCTGGTGGCACGGTACGAGCGCATCCGCCCGGACACGGGCCCGTACCGTGCCAGGCTCCTGTGGCCCGGTCTCGCCGCGACCGTCCTCGCCCTGATCCGCTTCGCCACCCGGGGCTTCGCCGAGGACGGACGCGTCCCCGTCCTGGCCGCCGTGGGCCTCGTCCTGGGCACGGCCCTGGTCCTGCTCCACCGGGCCCCGGGCGGCCATGGTTCCGTACCCCGACGGCCCGCGGAGACCGAGGGCGCCTTGGAGGAGGCGGCCTGACGTCGAGTCCGTAGGGTGTGCCCATGTCCACGACGCCACGCTGGCTCAACGCCGAGGAGCGACGGGCCTGGCTGGCCTACATCGACTTCTCCACCCTGCTCGCCGACCACCTGAACCGGCAGCTGCGGCGGGACGCCGGCATGACACACGCCGACTACAGCCTGCTCGCCCACCTCTCCTCGGCGCCCGACGGCGTCCTCGGCATGTCCGAACTGGCTCAGCGGCTCAAGATCACCCGCAGCCGGCTCACCCACGCGGTCAACCGGCTGTGCGAGGCGGGCCTCGTGGACCGTCGCGAGGACCCCGCCGACGGCCGCGGCCAGCTCGCCGTCCTCACCGAGGAGGGCCACGCCCTGCTGGAACGGGCAGCCCCGGGCCATGTGGAGGCCGTCCGCCGCGCGGTCTTCGACGCCCTCACACCCGAGCAGGTCCGGCAGTTCGCGGAGATCGGCGAGGCGATCAGCGACGCCCTGCACCGCGTCGACGAGGCGGACGACCCGACGGTACTGCCGTGGCGGCGCAGGTGAGTCCCCACGGTCACCACCGCTGACTCGGCGCCCGTCTCCGCCGGGCACCGTCCGACGTAACAGCGCTCCCCGGCCACGCTGTCCCGCCGAGCGCCTCCTGGCGCTCCCGCTGCCGCCGCCGCTCCTCGCCCGCCTCCCCGGCGAACAGCCAGGGGCAGTGGTCGGCATGCCGTACGGGCGGCTGCCGTTGCCGGTCCATGGCGCGCAGGCCAGGCGGGCGGGCGCGGCCGGGAAGTGCGTCGGGCGGATCTTGGTGGGGAGGCGCGGTTTACCCGGGCCGGTGCGGGCTACGCGGCTGGCATGCCACCTGTGCTCCCTCCGGCACCCGGGAGGTCCCCATGACCCGGAAGATACGAGACGTGATGTCGCCCGGCGCGGCAGCCCTCGAACCCATGACCACCGTGGCCCGCGCGGCCCGAGTGATGCGGGAGCGGGACGTGGGCGACGTGCTCGTCGCCTACGACTGCGATCTGTTCGGCGTGCTCACGGACCGCGACATCGTGATCCGGGCCCTGGCCGCGGGACTCGACCCGGAGCACACGACCGTCGGGTCCGTCTGCACCCCGCCGCCGGTGGCGACCCTGTCACCGGACGACACCACCGACCGTGCCATCGAGCTGATGGGCCGGTACGCCGTCCGTCGCCTGCCGGTCGTCGAGCGCGGCGGCTGCCCGGTCGGCGTGGTCAGCATCGGCGATCTCGCCACCAGGGAGGACCCCGGTTCGGCCCTCGCGGACATCAGCAGGGCCGCCCCGAACCATTGAGCGCACCCGGCGTGAGGGCATGCCCTCACGGGTAGGCGCACGGTCAGGGACCGCACCGCCCCGCGGGAGACTCCCATGAGCGTCACACTCGTTCATCCGCGCCCCAAGTTCGCCCGGGCACGGCTCACCGAGCCGCCCCCGGCCGGCTATCTGCATCTCGCCGCCGCCGTGGAGCCGCCCCCGGGCGGAATCGGCAGGCCGGGACACAGCCGCGGCAAGTCCCACCTGCTCGACCTGCTGCGGGCCGAGGCGGAGGACCTGGCCAGCCTGACCGAGGTGAAGCGGGCGAGTGTCTACCGGGCCGCGGCCCTCGCGCCCGCCGTCGGCTGGGACCCGCCCGCGGGACTGCACCGCGCCCGCTACGACGTCGTCCTCCTCGTGGAGACCCGGACACCACGCGACATCGCCCCGGCACGGGACAGCGCCGCCTACCGCCGTCTGCGCCGTCGGCTGGACCACGCTGCCCGGGACGTCCACGAGATGACCGCCCGCTGCGCCAAGTGCCTGGCGGACGTGGACCGCGGACACCAGGGCCTGTTCCAGTTCACCTACTTCGTGGCGGAGGACCCGCGGCGCACCGCCGAACTGTGGGAGCACCTCGCCGGCTGGTACGCCGCCGAGACGGGCCTGGACAACTCGGTGCTGCTCCAGCCGCTGGACGAGAGCGCGTCGGACTACAGCTTCGTCGCCCACGCCCGCTGGGACGCGGGCCTGGCCGCCGTCGCCCTGCGCCAGTTCACCAAGCCCAGCTTCTACCGCTTCCTCGGGCCCACCCTGCGGGAGAACCGCACGGCCGCGATGCCGGTGCTCCACCACCTCGTACAACTGCGGGACCGGTGAGCGGGACTGCCGTGCCGCGTCAGGCCCTGGTGTCCGGGCCCATCATCTCGTCGAGGTGACTGTTCGCGCCCGTGTCGTACGACCGGTGGGTGCGGTGGCGGCGGTGCGCGCCCCCGCTCACCATGGCCAGACCCAGGCAGAACAGAAGCGCCAGCGCCAGGCCGGAGCTGAAGATCGCCAGCGTGTTCATGGTGGCGATGTGGTGGTCCAGCACCGACACCGAGTACTCGGGGCCGCCGGACAGGTTGCCGGCGATCGCCAGGGCGGTGAAGGCGCCCGTCGCGCCGAGGAGGAGCAGTCCGAGGAACAGCATCCGAGTCATCTCCTCAACATCCTCACAAGAGGTCGTTCACCAGCACGGGTACCCCCGCCCCGGCGGCCCATGACCCGCACGCGCGACCCGGAGCGGCGCATCGGCCGGGGCGCGCGGGGTAGGCGGGCAACAGAGCGTGGACGTCGTGCGGGAAAGGGGTGACGACCGTGACGACCGCGATGCAGTTCCATGACCGCGGGCACGCCGGGCGGGAACTGGCCGGGCGGCTGCGGATCGAACAGGAGAAGGGCGTGCTGCCCCACCCCCTGGTCCTGGCCCTGCCCAGAGGCGGTGTCGTCGTCGCCCGTGAGGTGGCGCGGGCCCTGGAGGCCCCGCTCGACGTGCTGGTCGTACGGAAGATCGGCGCCCCCTTCCAGGAGGAGCTCGGCGTGGGCGCGATCGCCGGGGACGACGAGCCGCTCTTCGACGACGACGCCCTGGACCGGCTCGGCCTGACCGAGACCGAACTCGCGCCCGTAGTCGAGCGGGAACGCGAGGAACTCCGGCGCCGCCGGCGCCGCTACCGGCAGGACCGCCCCGCCCCCGACCTGGCGGACCGCACCGTGATCGTGGTGGACGACGGGCTCGCCACCGGCGTCACGGCCCGCGCCGCCCTGCGCTCCGTACGCCGCCAGGGACCCGAGCGGGTCGTGCTGGCCGCCCCGGTCTGCTCGCCGCAGGCGGCGGACCTGCTGCGCGCGGAGGCGGACGCGGTGATCTGTCTGCAGCGGCCGGACGACTTCATGGCGGTCGGCCTGTGCTACGAGGAGTTCGAGCAGCTGACGGACGAGGACGTCCTGACGGCCCTCGGCGAGACCGCCGACCACTGACTCGCGCGGCCGACCGGGCCGACCGCGACCGCCGTTCGCTCAGGCCGAGGCGTGCGGGCGGGAGTCCTGCCGAGCGGTGGTCGTGCGGTCCGCCTCGGCCTGGATGAGCAGCGAGAGCAGCGAGGCCACCGTGAGGCCCGCCTCGGCCGGGTGCCGCAGCACCTTGCTGGGGTCGATCCGGTACGTGTTGGAGCGTCCCTCCCTGGTGTGGGAGAGGTATCCGGCCTGCTCCAGGTCGGCGATGATCTTCTGGACGGCGCGTTCGGTGAGGCGGCAGTGGGCGGCGATGTCGCGGATCCGGGCGCTGTGGTTGTCCGCGATGGCGGCCAGCACGCGCGCGTGATTCGTGATGAACGTCCATCCGGTGTGTGGCTCGGGCACTCCATCCATGCCCCCACTGTAGCGACCCAGCATTCACGTATTCAAAAACACGTACTGCGTTTCCTGTATTGGTTGACGTACGTGGGCCGAAGCGGGGAACCTTGGAGTCGAAGGTGGGCGACCACACGAGGGAGAGACGCCATGCCGGAGCCTGCGCACACGGCGCGGCCCCGTACGAGGCAGGACGCCGACGACATGACGGTCGGCGGTGCCCCGTCGTCCATGCCGCCGTGCCTCGCGACGATCCATGTGCTGCCGGTCGGCGAGCGCACGGACATCCGGATCAACGGCGAACTCGACTTCGGCAGCCGGCAGCTGCGGAACGACCTGGAGGAGGCGCTGGACGACTCGGCCGGAGGCGTCGACCTGGACCTGGGCGGGGTCGGGTTCTGCGACTGCGCCGGGCTCAATCTGCTGCTCGATCTGCGGCGGCGGGCCATGGACCACGGCAAGACGGTGACCTTGCGCGTGAGCTGTCCCCCGGTCGACCGGCTGCTGGAACTGACCGGCGCCCGGGAGCTGTTCCCCCAGGCCGGGCCCGCCTCGGAGGGCGCCGGCGCCGCCCCGGACGAGCGTGTCCCGCGCCTGGACGTCGACGGCGAACTGCGCAGGGAGGTCGCCGAGTTACGGCGTGCCATGCGGACCCGGCCCGGCATCGATCTGGCCCGGGGCATCCTGATGGCCACGTTCAACCTGACTCCGGAGGCCGCATGGACCGTGCTCGTCACGGCGTCGCAGAACACCAACACCAAGCTGCACGTGCTGGCGCAGGACCTGGTGGACACGGTGCGGGGGGTGCCGCTGCCCGAGGAGGTCCAGCAGCAGGTGGCTGCCGCGGTCACGCGGGCCCGCCGGGTGATGGAGGCTCCGCCCGCGTGAGTCGGCCCGGGTCCTCGACGGTGAGCCCGGCGGCCGGCGGGACCGTCCGGCGGCGCACCGCATGAGCGGACGGGGGCCGGCCGGTGACGGGCCCGGTGCGGCGGCGGCGCGGCTGACCGGGCGTGCGGTGCGCGGCGAGCGCCCGCTGTCCGGTGCGGTCACCGAAGTCGCCCTCGACGGCGGTGGACCGGTGCTGGTCAAGCGGGCCGACGAGCCCGGCGCCGTGCGGGCCGAGGCGGCGGGACTGCGCTGGCTGGCGGACGCGGGCACGGTTCGCGTTCCGAACGTCCATGGGTGTGAGGGGAGTTGGCTGGTCACCGATCTCGTACCGCAGAGCCGGGCGACGGCACGGACGGCTCAGGAGTTCGGGCGCGAACTGGCCGCACTGCACGCGGCCGGCGCGCCCGCGTTCGGCGCGCCGCCGCCCGACGGCCCCGTCGACGCGTACATCGGGCGCGCCCCGATGCGGAACGTCCCCGGCGCCGACTGGCCTCGCTGGTACGCCGAGCACCGAGTGCTGCCGTATCTGCGTGCCGCGGTCGACGGGGGTGTGATCCGCCCCGCCGAGACGTCCGCCGTCGAGGCCCTCTGCGAGCGGCTGCCCGACCTGGCGGGTCCCGCCGAACCCCCCGCCCGGCTGCACGGCGACCTGTGGAACGGCAATGTGCTCTGGGGTGCCGACGGCCACGCCTGGCTGATCGACCCGGCCGCGCACGGCGGCCACCGGGAGACCGACCTCGCGATGCTCCACCTCTTCGGCTGCCCGCACCTGGACCATGTCCTGGACGGCTACCGGCAGGCCGCGCCGCCGGCGGACGGCTGGCGGGACCGCGTCGGGCTGCACCAGCTCTTCCCCCTGCTGGTCCACGCCGTACTGTTCGGCCGCTCCTACGCCGAGCAGGCCCTCGCGGTGTCCCGGGCGGCGCTCGCGCGATGACCCGGAACCGACTGCGGCGGCTTCGTCTCCGTACAGACCCGTTGACGCGGCCCTCGTTCTTCCCGACACTGGCCTGACTACGTAGTCAAAGCGGCCGTCCTCGCTGCCGGGCTCGATTGACTACGTAGTCACGACAGGGAGTCCCGGGAGAGCGCATGGCCACGAGCAGAACCGAGGGGACCCCGGACGGTTCCAGGCGCCGCCGTCGCGGCCCCGGCATGACCGAGGTCGCCCGCGCGGCCGGCGTCTCGCAGAAGACCGTGTCGCGGGTGGTCAACGGGGAACCGCACGTCAGCCCCGAGGTGCGCGACCGCGTGCTGAGGGTCATCGAGGAGCTGGACTACCGCCCGAACAACGCGGCGCGCGCCCTGCTCCTGGGCCGCTACCGGCGCATCGGCGTCGTCTCCCTGGGCACCGCTCTGTACGGTCCCTCGACCCTGCTCATCGCGCTGGAACGGGCGATGCAGCGGGCGGGCTACTCCTTCGCCGTGGCGAGCACCCTGGAAGGGCAGCGCGTCCCGGTCGCCGTGGAGGCGCTGCTGGAACAGGGCGTCGACGGCATCATCCTCTCCGAGCCCGTCGACGACGGCATCCCGCTCCGAATCAGCGCGGACGTACCGGTCGTCAGCCTCGGCGAGGGGCTGGAACAGACCGGTGGCGTCAGTGCGGTGGTCGGCGCCGACGGCGCCCTCGGGGCCCGGATCGCCACCGAGCACCTGCTCTCCCTGGGGCACCGCACCGTCTGGCACATCCCCGGTCCGCAGGACTGGTGGGCCGCCCGTGACCGTGTGCGGGGCTGGCGCGAGGCCCTCGCAGCCGCCGGCGCGCCCGAACCGCCCCTGCCGGAGGCCGGCGACTGGACCCCGGCCTCCGGGTACACCGCAGGACGGCGGCTCGCCCGACTCCCGGACGTCACCGCCGTGTTCGCCGCCAACGACGACATGGCCATCGGTGCGCTGCGGGCGTTCGCCGAAGCGGGAGTGTCCGTCCCGGACGGCGTGAGCGTCGTCGGCTTCGACGACATCCCCGCCGCCGCCTACCTCTCACCGCCCCTGACCACCGTCCGCCAGGACTTCACCGTCGTCGCCGAGCACGCGATCGAGGTGCTCGTCGCCATGATCGAAGGACGCCCAGCTCCCACCGAACCCATCGCCCCCGCCGTCGAGTTGACCGTACGGGCCTCCACCGCACCGGCCCGCAGACCCGCACCGCCCCGCCGCTGAACGCGCGCCGGCCTCCAGCCGTCACCGCAGAGCTACCTCTCAACCGTATTGGAGAAGGATGTTCCCGCTTCCTCGCCGCGTTCTGTTCGGTGCCGCCTACTACCACGAGTACCAGCCCCACGAGCGGCTGAAGGACGACCTCGACCTGATGGCCGAGGCGCGTTTCACGGTCATCCGGGTCGGTGAATCGGTGTGGTCGACCTGGGAGCCGGAGGACGGACGGTTCGACCTGGACTGGCTCCAGCCGGTGCTCGACGGCGCGCACGAGCGGGGCATCTCGGTGATCCTGGGTACGCCGACGTACGCCGTGCCGCCGTGGCTGGCCCGCCAGTACCCGGAGATCACCGGGGAGGCCCGCACGGGTGAGCGCATCGGCTGGGGCGCCCGGCAGGAGGTCGACATCACCCACCCGGCCTTCCGCTTCCACGCCGAGCGGATCATCCGCAAGGTCGTCGCCCGGTACGCCGGCCACCCGGCCGTGATCGGCTTCCAGGTCGACAACGAACCGGGCCTGCATCTCCTGCACAACCATGGCGTGTTCCAGCGCTTCACCGACGAACTCCGCGCGCGGTACGGCGATGTGGAGACCCTCAACCGGGAATGGGGGCTGGTCTACTGGTCGCACCGGCTGTCCACCTGGGCCGACCTGTGGCGGCCGGACGGCAACGCCCAGCCGCAGTACGACCTCGCCTGGCGCCGGTTCCAGGCCCGTCTGGTCACGGAGTTCATCGCCTGGCAGGCCGACATCGTGCGCGAGTACTCCGGCCCTGGCCAGTTCGTCACCACCTGCATCTCCTACGACCGTCCGGGCGTGGAGGACGACCGGCTCACCGAACGCCTCGACGTCACGGCGGGCAACCCCTACTACACGATGCAGGACGCCCTCGCCCTGCCCGACCGGAGCAGCTCCGGCCAGGACTGGACGACCAACGGCACCTGGGCGCTGTACCGCAGCGCCGACCGCATGTACTCCTCCCGTCAGGAGCCGTTCCTGGTGACGGAGACCAACGCGCAGGCCATCGGCTTCTCCTGGAACAACCGGCCCGCCTACGACGGCCAGTGGCGCCAGGCCGCCTGGGCGCTGGTCTCGCGCGGTGCCTCGATGATCGAGTACTGGCACTGGCACACCCTGCACTTCGGCGCCGAGACCTACTGGGGCGGCATCCTCCCGCACAACGGCCGGCCGGGCCGTGTCTACCGCGAACTGGCCGCTCTCGGAGCCGAGTTGGAGAAGGCCGGGGACCTGGTGGCCCAGCTGACCCCGGACGCCGACGTGGCGTTCCTCTACGACGGCCCCAGCAAGTGGGCGTTGCAGGGGCAGCCGCCCCTCGCCGACGCGGACGGCGGCCCGGACGCGCGCTCGTACGAGCGGATCTTCGACGCCTTCTACCGGGGCGCCTTCGACGCGGGCCTGCAGTCCCGCATCCTGCACCCGGGCCAGCTCCCCGTCGCCGACCTGCCTCCCGTCCTGGTGGTCCCCGCCTACTACGCGGCCGACGACGCGGTCCTCGACCGTCTCCGGGCCTACGCCGAGCGGGGCGGCCACCTCGTCCTCGGTCCGCGCACCGCCTACGCCGATCACGAAGCCCGGGCCCGCACGGACGCCCAGCCCGCGCGACTGGCGGAGGCGGCCGGGGTGACGTACGACGAGTTCAGCAACCTCGACGGCCCCCTGCCGGTCACCGGCACCGCCACCCTCGCCCTCCCGCCGGAGGCGCACGCCCTGTACTGGGCGGACGGTCTGCGTCCGCAGGGTGCCGAGGAACTGGCCGCGTACGTCCACCCGCACTTCGGTCGTTGGCCCGCGGTCACCACGCACCCGTACGGCAAGGGCCGTGTCACCCACGTCGGCACGGTTCCCGACCCGGCCTTCGCCCGCGCCCTGTTCGACTGGACCGCCCCGGTCGACTCCTGGCGCCCGGCCCACCCGAGCGTCGCCTCGACCACGGCCACCGCCCCGGACGGCCGCCGGGTCCGCTTCCTGCACAACTGGTCGTGGGAGCCGGTGTCCGTGCCCGCCCCCGGGCCCCTGCGGGACGTGCTGACGGACACCGTGTACGACGACGGTGTGCCGCTGGGGCCCTGGGACGTGAAGGTGCTCGAGGACTACGCCATGAGCGCCGAGGAACAGTCCTTCCAGACCGGCGACTTCCGCGACGCGCCGGCCCGGCTCACCGGGAAGTGAGCTTCCACAGGTGGTCCGCCGTGCCGTTGTCGTCCCACTGCAGGACCTGGGCGCCGGAGGACGTGCTCATGTTGGTCACGCCGAGCAGCAGTCCGCTGTTGTAGTTGGCGATCTTGTAGTAGCCGCCGCCGTCCGGGATGAGCTGCCAGAGGTGGTCGGCGGTTCCGTTGTCGCCCCAGATCAGGGCGGTGCCGCCGTCGCTGGTGCTCATGGCGTTGATGCCGAGCAGCAGCCCGCTCGCCTGCTGCTGGATCTTGTACAGGCCGTTCCCGGCGGCCACGAGGGTCCAGTTCTGGTCGGTGCCCGTGGTGGACGTGGCCTGGACGACCGAGGTGCCCTGGGCGGTTCCCGCGCCGCTGGTGTCGAGGGCGAGGCCGCTGTTCTTGTTGGTGATCTGGTACCGGCCGGCCAGTGAGGTGCTGGTGCCGCTGGGGGTGACGACCAGGTGGTAGCCGTCGGAGGCGTTCATCGTGACGGGCACGGTGATGGAGCCGTTGCTGACCGGGTAGTCGGTGTCCGAGACGGTGACCGGCCCGGAGGCCGCCGTCGTACGGCCCTTCGAGGGGGTGTACTCCAGCTTGACGTGCACCGTGCTGCCGAAGGCCGACAGCGAGGACAGGCCGGTGACGGTGACGGCGCAGGAGCCGGTGCAGCCGCCGGCGACGACGCTGATCTGGTTGCCCGCCCCGTTCCGGGCGGCGAAGCCGTCGATGCCGGTCTGCGCCGGAGGAGTGGTGACGACCATGTTCCCGGACATGTCGCCGTACCACTTGTAGAGCCAGTACGCGCCGTTCGGTGAGCCGCCGGTGTCGGTCAGGGTGTCGCCGAGGGTGCCGTAGTGGTTCCAGAAGGCCAGCTCGGCGTCGTGCACACCGGCCCGCTCGAACTTGGCGACATAGCCGACCAGCGGTCCCGGCACGCCGACCTCGCTCGTGGTGCCGTACTCCTCGATGGCGATGGGGCGCGGGCTGATGCCCAGGCTGCTCTCCAGCGCGCGGTAGGCGGAGACATGCGCGGCGATGTTCTGCGAACCCTGCAGCTCGTGCCAGGAGATGATGTCCGGCACGGTGCCGCTCGCCTTGGCGTCGGTGAGGAACGTGCTCATCCAGGACTGGTTCCAGGCCGAGTAACTCGGGCCCTGGACGGGCGTCCTGGTGTCCTTCGCCCGGACCTCCTGGTAGGTGCGCGCCCATCCCGCGTCGAAGGCGCCCGCGTTGGTGGTGTCCCACGTCCAGTCGGGCTCGTTCCACAGTTCGTAGGCGGCGATGTTCGTGGCGCCGGAGGACTGCACGGACGCGACCTGCTTGTCCACGGCGGACAGCCAGTCGCTCCAACTCACCCACTTGTACGGGAAGTTCGGATACCAGTCCGGCATGCGTACGACGACCTTGGCGCCGGCGTTCGCCGCCTTGGCGGCCACCACCAGGGCGTCGCCCGCGGGCTTGGGCTCTCCGTTGGGCAACTGGGAGCCGCCCGGGGCCATCTGGACGAAGGTGTTCGCCTTGAGCGGGGTGACCAGGCTGTCGGCCGGGGTGCTCGCGTCGGCGAGGCCGTAGAGGCTGCCGGTCGCCACATGGGTGACGGAGCGGAGGGTCTGGTCGGCGTTGACGACGAGGGTGGTCGAGGACGTGGGGGCCGCCTGGGCCGGTGCGGCGGTGGCGAGGCCGGCCGCGGTGAGGGCGGCGGCGCCGAGGGCGGCCGTCAGGCGCGCGGGAACGGGGGGTCTTGTGCGGCTCATGACAGAGTTCTCCTCAGGGAGGAAGGGGGGGAGGGGAATCGCGGGTGGTGTCAGTCCTTCACGGCGCCCGCGGTGACACCCGCGGCCACATAGCGCTGGGCGAGGACCAGCAGGACCGCTGCGGGGACGGACGCGACGACGGCGGTGGCCATGATCGCGTTCCACTCCTGGTTGTTGTTGCCGATGTACTTGTAGATGCCGAGGGTGATCGGCCTCAGATCGCCGCCGCCGTCCAGGGTGTTGGCGAAGACGAAGTCGGACCAGGCCCACAGGAAGGTGAACAGCGAGACGGTGACCAGGGCGTTGCGGCTCACCGGCAGCACCACCGACCAGAAGGTGCGGAAGGTGCCGGCACCGTCGATCCGGGACGCGGCGATGAGCTCGCCGGGGATGCCCGACATGAACGCGGTGAAGATCATGACGCCGAACGGCACGGCGATGGTGGAGTCCGCGATGATCAGCCCCCACCAGGAGTTGAGCAGACCGAGGTCGAGGAAGATGCCGTAGAAGCCCATCGCCATGACGATCCCCGGGATCATCTGCGCGACCAGCAGGATGAGTCCGAGCGCGCCGCCCCCGCGCGGGCGGAGCTTGGCCAGCGAGTAGCCGGCGGGGGCGGCGAGCAGCAGGGTCAGCGCGACCGTGCCGAGGCCGATGAGCAGGCTGGTGCCGAGGTAGGGCAACTGGTCGTCCAGGACGGCTCGGTAGCCCTCGAAGGTGGGGTGCAGCGGGAACAGGTCGGGCGGGTCCTTGCGCATGTCCTGCTGCGGGGTGAGCGACACGTTGAGCATCCAGTACACCGGGAACAGCATCAACGCGGTGAGGACGAGGCCGACGACGGTGTGACGGCGGCTTCTGGAGCGGGACTTCACGCTTCCTGCCTCCTCTGGACGCGGATGTACAGCAGCCCGAAGACGAGCGCGATGAGGATGAGGATGTTGCCGACCGCGGCCCCGGGGCCGAACTTGGGCAGCAGCGTGCCGAAGCCCAACTGGTACGACCAGGTCGCCAGGGTCGAGGAGGAGTCACCCGGACCGCCCTTGGTCATGATCCAGATCAGGTCGAACACCTTGAGGGTGTAGACGAGACCGAGGAGCAGGGTGATCGCGGACACCGGCCGCAGCAGCGGGAAGGTGATCCGCCGGAACTGCTGCCAGGCGCTCGCCCCGTCCAGGGCCGCCGCCTCGTACAGCTCGGCCGGGATGTTCTGCAGACCGCTGTAGAGGATCACCAGGTTGAACGGGATGCCGATCCAGATGTTGGCGACGATCACCGACGTCAGCGCCCAGTCCGGCGAGGTCAGCCAGCCGACCGGGCCGACCCCCAGGAAGTGCAGGAAGTAGTTCACCACTCCCGACTCGCTGTTGAACATCCACGACCAGGTCGACGCCGACACGATCAGCGGCAGCAGCCACGGGATGAGGAACAGGGCACGCAGGGTGGGCGCGAGACGGAAGTGCCGGTTGAAGAAGACCGCGAGGGCGAGCCCGATGACGTACTGGAAGGCGATGGACACGAAGGTGAAGACCATCGTGTGCCGCATCGCCGGGCCGAACGTCGGATCGTCCAGCACCTTGCGGAAGTTGGCCCAGCCGGAGAACGGGGCGTCCCCGGCCACGAAGGAGCGGACGGTGTAGTCGCGCAGGCTCAGGTCGAGGTTGCGGTAGAGCGGATAGAGGTAGAAGGCGGCGAGGTAGACGAGCAGGGGAAGGACGTAGGCGAGCGCGGTCAGCCGGCGCCGCAGGGCGGGGGACAGGCGGGCTCCCCGCTGCACGGCGCCCCGATCGGGGCGCCGTGCAGCGCCGGAGTGCGGCTTCGCAGCGGGGCGCGGCGGGCCCCCACGGGCCCGCAGACTCACGGCCACCGGTCAGCCCTTCCCCGCCGCGGCCTGCGCGGCGTCCAGCGCGTCCTTGGGGCTCTTGCCGCCCGACAGCGCCGCCTGGACCGCGGTCCACATCGGCTGCGAGATGGTCGGGTACTTGGTGCCCAGACCGCCACTGGTGCGGCCACGGGCGGCCGCGACCGCGTCCACCCACGGCTTGAGCTTCGGGTTCTGCTTCACCTGTTCCGCCTGGACCGAGGCCGTGGGGGCGACGTACATCAGTGTGGTGTCGGTGGGCAGCAGGTTCGCGTCGCTGGTCAGACACGTGACGATCTTCTTGCTGGCGGTGTAGCGCCCGGTGTCCTTCTGCACGGGCACCGTCACGAACTCGCCGCCCGTCGGCACGGGTGCCGAACCGCCGTTCTGCGCGGGGATGTTGATGATGCCGTAGTCGAAGCCGGCCTTGTCCGCGTTGCCCAGCTGCCAGGTGCCGTTCTCGCTGAACGCGTAGTCGCCGGTGGCGAACTCCTGCCAGCTGGTGGTCTGGGTGTTCTGCAGGACGTCCTTGGGCGCGTAGCCGGCGTCCACCCACTGCTTCCAGAGCGTGAGGGCGGCAACGCCCTTGTCGGAGTCGAGCTTGGTGAGATCGCCGCCCGCGCCCCAGAACCAGGGCAGGAACTGGAAGCTGCCCTCCTCCGTGTTGATCGCGGAGAACGTGATGCCCTTCTTCCCGGCCGCCTTGACCTTCTTCAGCGCGGCGGTGAGGGAGTTCCAGTCCTTGACGGACGCCGGATCGACGCCGGCCGCGGTGAGGATCTTCTTGTTGTAGTACAGCGCGAGGGTGTTGGCGCCGATCGGCACCCCGTAGGAGGCGCCGTCGATGGTGCCCGCGCCGATGATGTTCTTCTGGATCGACGACGTGTTCAGGCCCAGGTCGCTCGTCTTGTTGAGGATCCCCGCCTCCACCAGCGTGGAGACGACCGGGTTGTCGACGAGCATGACGTCGGGTGCGTTGCCCTGCTGCGCGGCCAGCAGCGCCTTGTTGCCCAGGTCCGTGGTGTCGTACGCGGTCCGCTTGAGCTTGACCCCGGCCTTGGTGCCGCACGAGGTCACGAGCCTGCCCCAGGCCGAGGAGGCGTCGAACTGCGGGTAGGGGTCCCAGAAGGTGTACGTCCCGCCGGTCGAGCCGGAGGAACCGGAGGAGCCGGAGGAACCGGAGCTTCCTCCGCAGGCGGTGAGGGACGCGAGCGTGCCGACCGCGGCGACGGCGGCCAGGAGTGTGCGGCGGGTGGATATCACGGGTGACCTCGTTGTCGTGGAGAAGGGGCTCAGGAGGTGGGCAGCCAGACGCGCATCGCGCCGTCCTGGCGGTTGGCCCAGGCGTAGTAGGGGATCGCGGTGAGCTCGACGGGTTCGCCGTCCTGCCGCGCGGGTTCGTCGGCGGTGGTGTACGGCCACCAGCCGGCGTCCGGGATGTGCCGGCGCCGGCCGGCCGCCACGACCGTGGTGACGCCGCCCAGCAGGTCGGGGCGGTGCTTCACGGCGAGCGGACGTGTGGTGTCGATGACGATGTCGTCCAGGCCGCCCCCGGGGTGGTCGACCTGTTCCAGGCAGTGGACGAGCGGCCCGCGTTCGATGGCCACGCAGCCGCGCACGGCGTCCACGCGCGGATCGGCCGCGGTGAGCCGTGGTTCCATGACCAGCTCCAGCACGACCCGGTCCCCGGGCGCCCAGGTCCGCTCCAGCCGCAGCCAGCCGTCCCGCGCGGGGGAGTCGTACGTCTCCTCCCCGCACCGCACCCGGAAGTCGCGGCACCACCGCGGGATGCGCAGGGACAGCGTCCAGGGCCGGTCGGCCGGGGTGTCCTCGACGGTGAGGGCGATCGTGCCGTGCCAGGGGTAGTCGGTCTCGGCGCGTACGGCGATCGGGCCGGCGGTGTAGCGGCCGGTGACGTACTGGTGGATCTGCAGGCCGTCGTCGTCGCTCGTGGCGAGGTAGTGCTCCAGGGCGGCCAGGAGCCGCATCACGTTCGGCGGGCAGCAGGCGCAGCGGAACCAGCGGGTGCGGCGGGCCGACTGGTCGCCGCCGGGGTCGGTGTGGCCGTCGCGGACCTGGAGCGGGTTGACGTACAGCCAGGACCCGCCGTCGAGGGAGACGCCGGCCAGGAAGCCGTTGAACAGGGTGCGTTCGATCAGGTCGGAGTAGCGGGCCTCGCCGGTGAGAAGGGCCATGCGCCAGCTCCACTGCACGGAGGCGATGGCGGCGCAGGTCTCGCAGTAGGCGCGCTCGTTGGGCAGTTCGTACGGGTCGCCGAAGTCCTCCCAGTCGTGGTGGGCGCCGAGCCCGCCGGTGAGATGGGTCTTGGTGGTGGTCATGGCCTGCCACAACCGCTCGGCCGCGGACCGCAGTTCGACCTCGCCGGTCTCGGTGGCCAGGTCGGCGACCGCGGCCAGCAGATACAACTGCCGTACGGCGTGGCCCTCGACGTTCGTCGCCTCGCGCACCGGCACCCGGTCCTGGCAGTAGGCCTCCCCGCCGAGCAGGCCGTGGCCGTGCCGGTCGACGAAGTAGCCGGCGAGGTCGAGGTAGCGGCGCTCCCCGGTCTCCCGGTACAGCTCCACCAGGGCGGTCTCCACCTCGGGGTGGCCGTCGATGCCGTCGATCTCCTTGCCGCTGCCGGGCGGACCGAAGACCGCGTCGAGGTGGTCGGCGAAACTGCGTGCCACATCGAGGAGTTCGGTGCGGCCGGTGGCCCGGTGGTGGGCCACGCCGGCCTGGATGAGATGGCCGGCGCAGTACAACTCGTGGCCCCAGCGCAGGTCCTGGTAGCGCTCGCCGCCCTTGACCAGCTGAAACCAGGTGTTGAGGTACCCGTCGGGCTGCTGGGCGGCGGCGACGAGGGAGACGATCCGGTCGACGTCCGACTCCAGCTGTGCCGACGGTCCCTGGGCCAGCTGCCAGGCGGCGGCCTCCAGCCACTTGTAGACGTCCGTGTCCACGAACGGGTAGGCGCCCTGGAACTCGCCGTCGGCCGCGCCGGCCGCCAGCCGGAGGTTGTGCAGGTTGCCCGCGGACTCCAGCAGGCCGGGGCCCTGGGGGATGGAGGTGCGGGCGTTGACCTCGCGGCGGGCGTGCCAGAAGCCGTCGGTCACGTCGACCGCGACGGGGCGCAGGGCCGAGCGGGAGCCGGGGCCGAGTCGGAC
>NZ_WVUG01000157.1 GCF_017614965.1 Streptomyces griseorubiginosus
GCCCCATACCCCGTCCCCCCTCCACTCGCCGTGGTGGTGACAGGGTGCTGATGCGGGCCACGGCCGAGAAGGGGGCCTCAGGTCCGGTGGGCCCGTTTCGGCCATTGTTCACCCCTCAGAACGGCAGGCGGGCCGTGCACCCGTTTCGGCTACGATTTCAAGGTTCACGAAGAAGCAAGAAACCGACCTGGGAGCAGCCCCCGATGGCTCGACACCTCATCACCAGCGCCCTTCCGTACATCAACGGAATCAAGCACCTGGGCAACATGGTGGGGTCCATGCTCCCGGCGGACGTGTACTCCCGGTACCTCCGCCAGCGCGGCCACGACGTCCTCTACATCTGCGCGACCGACGAGCACGGCACCCCGGCCGAGCTGGCGGCGAAGGAGCAGGGCCTCCCCGTGGCCGAGTTCTGCGCCCAGGCGCACGACGCCCAGAAGGCGGTCTACGACGGCTTCGCGCTGGCCTTCGACTACTTCGGCCGGAGTTCCTCCCAGCAGAACGTCGAGATCACCCAGCACTTCGCCCGCCGCCTCAACGACAACGGCTTCATCGAGGAGCGGGCGATCCGCCAGGTCTACAGCCCCGCCGACGGCCGCTTCCTCCCGGACCGCTACGTCGAGGGCACCTGCCCCCACTGCGGCTACGACAAGGCCCGCGGCGACCAGTGCGAGAACTGCACCCGCGTCCTGGACCCGACCGACCTGATCAACCCGCGCTCGGCGATCTCCGGCTCCACGGACCTCGAGGTCCGCGAGACCAAGCACCTCTTCCTGCTCCAGTCCAAGCTGCAGCACGAGGTCGAGGAGTGGGTCTCCCGGCACGAGGACGACTGGCCGCAGCTGGCCTCCTCCATCGCCCGCAAGTGGCTGAACGAGGGCCTGCACGACCGCGCGATCACCCGTGACCTGGACTGGGGCGTCCCCGTCCCGGCCGACACCTGGCCGGAGCTGGCGGCGGAGGGCAAGGTCTTCTACGTGTGGTTCGACGCTCCGATCGAGTACATCGGCGCGACGAAGGAGTGGGCGGACCTCGACCCGGAGAACCGGGACTGGAAGTCCTGGTGGTACGAGGCGGACGACACCGTCCGCTACACGGAGTTCATGGCCAAGGACAACGTCCCCTTCCACACGGTGATGTTCCCGGCCACCGAGCTCGGCGTCCGCGAGCCGTGGAAGAAGGTCGACTACGTCAAGGCCTTCAACTGGCTGACGTACTACGGCGGCAAGTTCTCCACCTCCCAGAAGCGCGGTGTCTTCACCGACCAGGCGCTGGAGATCCTGCCCGCCGACTACTGGCGCTACTTCCTCATCGCGAACGCCCCCGAGTCCGACGACTCCTCCTTCACCTGGGAGCACTTCACGGCCACGGTCAACAAGGACCTGGCCGACACCCTCGGCAACTTCGTCAACCGCGTCCTGTCCTTCTCCCGCAAGCGCTTCGGCGACGAGGTGCCCGCGGGCGGCGAGCCCGGCGAGGCGGAGCGGAAGCTGGGCGAGGAGATCGCCCGGCTGCTCGCCGAGTACGAGGCCCAGATGGAGTCCCTCCAGTTCCGCAAGGCCGCCGCGGCGCTGCGCGCCCTGTGGTCGGCCGGAAACTCCTACCTGGAGGAGAAGGCCCCCTGGCTGGAGATCAAGACCGACAAGGAGGGCGCCGCCCTCACCCTGCGCACCGCGATGAACCTCATCCACCTGTACGCGGTGGTCTCGGAGCCGTTCATCCCGGCGACGTCGGCGGCCATGCGCCAGGCCTTCACCCTCACCGACGACACCGCCACCTGGGTCACCGCGGACGAGGCGAAGTCCCTCACCTCGGTCCCCGCCGGCACGCCCTTCACGGTCCCCCCGGTCCTCTTCGCCAAGCTCACGGACGAGGACCTGGAGAACTACAAGGAGCGCTTCGGCGGCGAGGGCGCGTAGCCTCACCGCACAGGAAAAGGGCCCGATGAGCAGATGTCTTCCGGGCCCTTCTCCGTCGCCGGAGCTCAGGACAGCACGCCCGCCCCCGTCGTCGGCGTCAGTTCCGTCAGCAGGTTCTTCGCCGAGGACTCCAGGCCCGCCGTCAGGGTGGGCGTCCAGTTGACCGTCGTCTTGATCTTCTTCGAGTGCGCGGCGTTGTACGCGGCGACCAGGTCGGTCGTCGTGCCGTTGACGACGTTGCCGCTGCCCTTGATCGAGCCGGTGCCGTCGCCGCTGAGGAGTTTCGAGATCTTCTGGCCCGCGGGGATCCTCCAGTAGTTGTTCTGGGCCACGACCTGGGCCCTCGCCCGGGAGTTGATGCTGTACTGCAGGGCGTAGCCGTTGAGCGTGGCCGTCTCGTAGACGTTGTTGTAGATGTGGATCTGGCCGAGGCGGGACAGCGGCGCGCGCTGGACGATGCCCTTCCAGACGTTGTGGTGGATGCTCACCCGCAGCTTGCCGGTGCTGTCGCTGTCGCTCGCGCCGATCAGCATGGTCTTGTCGTGGTTGGTGAACCGGTTGCGCTCGACGGTCACCAGGTCGGAGCCCTTGGTGATGTCCAGGGCCCCGTCGTGGACCTGGTACTCACGGCCGTAGTACTTGGGGTTGGCGCTGTCGAAGTGCCCGGCGTCCGTGAAGGTGTTGTGGTCCGCCCAGACGTGGGTGGCGCCGCGCAGGGTGACCGAGTCGTACTGCGAGTTCCAGTTGCCGCTGGAGCCGTCCGTCGGGTCCCACTGCGGGAAGCAGTCCTCGGTGTGGGAGAAGGTCAGGTTGCGGACGATGACGTTGTCGACCTTCTGGATCTGCAGCATCCCGCCGGTGATGCCGGCCTTGGTGCCGGGCACGCCGACGATCGTGGTGTTGGCGGGCACCTTGAAGACGATGTTCGCGGCCTGCTTCTTCTGCGCGGCGGCCCGCGCCTTCTCCTGCGTGCCGGAGGGCAGCTTGGAGCGGCCGTAGGTCGTGGGGTTGTACGCCTTCAGGTACGAGGCCAGTGAATATCCCGTGCCGGCCGCGTAGTTCGCGCAGGTCAGCTTCTTTCCGGACGCGTCGGTGTTCGCGTCGATCGTGCCCTTGACCTTGATGATCCGCGGGGCGGTGTCCGACACCGAGCCGAGCGCCTTCACCAGTTGGGCGCGGGTGGAGACGGTGAAGGTGTGCGCGGAGTCGGCCTTCGCGCCGCCGGTCGTGCCTGAACCCAAGGACGCCCAGCCGTCCTTGGCGGCGAGCCTCTGGTGGTACAGGTCGACGGTGGTCGTCCCGGCGTTCGCGTTCATCACGAGCACACCGGCACCGACACCGGCGGCCACGAGGGCGGCGGAGACGACGAGGGTGCGCCGCCTGCGGAGGGACCGGCGGTGGGAGACAGAGGCCACGGGGGACTTCCTTACGGACGGTTGCGGGAGATGTGCGGTTCGTGGAGCACTCGTGAAAGAGCGCTCCCCCCTCAAGTGGCCGCCGGGACCAAGGAAGTTGCCGTCCCCGATCACCTTCTTTTCCCCACCGGACCCCCACCCGCTTCCCATGCATGGCCCATGCACTGTTAAAGTCCGCTCACTTGTGCGAGGGCGGGGGCCCTCGCGGGGAGGGAACCTCACGTGGGCAGACACGCCCTGGGACGGGGCGGTCGGCACGCCCTGGTCTCGACGCTCGCGGTCGTCCTGGCGGCCGGCTCGATCACCCTGTTCTCCGGCACGCGTGACGGGGGTGCCGCACAGGCCGCCACCACCGCCGCGGCCGGCACCGCCGAGCTCGTCCTGGACGACCCGCGCACCGATTCGCCCCGTACCGAGCAGCTGCTCGCGGCGGGCAGGACGGGCTTTCTGCACCGGCAGTCGGGGGTCGCCGGGCTGCTGTGGACGGACTACGACGACGGCGGCACGGTCACCGTCGAGGGGCCGTCCGGCATCTACAAGCCGACCACGACCAGCTGCTACGACATCGAGACGCGCTGCGCCTCGGGTGTCTTCGGGCAGGCCGCCGACACGGTGGCGCTGCCCGACCGCACCTACGGCGATCCGGTGTCGCTGTGGAGGCCGGGCGGCGGCGCCCTGCGCACCCTCGACCTGAGCCAGTCGGCGGACCGGGTGGGGACGTACGGCGAGACGAGCGTCACCGTCGAGTACAACGGCGTCGTCGACGGGCAGGAGCTGGAGGGCCACGTCCTGCACCTCGTCGACCTGGTCGACGGCGAGCAGCGCGACCGCGTGGTCGCCGGCTACCCGGCCGACGGCACCTGGGAGTGGAACAACGCGCGCACCGGCGACGACAAGGGAGCCCTGTTCGCCTACCCCGACCGCGACGCGGACGGCCGGTTCACGACGTACAGCGTCGGCTATCTCGATTTCGCCGCCGCCCGCTTGACCCCGGTCTTCACCGGCCTGTCCCGGGACACCGTGCCGGAGGTCGTGCTCACCGGCGACCGGGTGGGCTGGTACACGCGGTCCGCGGGCCTCCACCTCAAGCCGCGTGCCGACCTCTCGGCGGCGGAGACGGTCCCGCTGGCCGGCGAGGAGAGCAACGTCTCCCCCGAGCCGGTCCCGGTGCTCGTCGGGGACTGGGCGCTGCTGACGGGCGCCTCCGGCGTCCAGGCCGTGTCCCTGACCGACGGCACCAGGAAGACCCTGCTCGGCGCGTGGTACGGCACCCCGCTGGCCACCCCCGACGGCGGCGCCCTGGTCACCGGCGGCACCACCGCGGCCGACTGGTGGGTGCAGCGGGTCTCCCTCGGCTCCGACGGCACCCCGCGGCTGACGAAGCTGGTCAAGATCCCGCCGTACGAGAACCCCAAGACGGGTCTGGCGCTCAGCCGCGGCAGCCTGCGCGTCGCCGAGGACAATCCGCGCGGCACCTCCGACACGACGTCCGTGCGCACCCTCACGACGAACGGCTCAGGCGGGCTGACGGCGTCGGACGCCAGGGACGGCGACTCCATCGCGCCCGTCTGCCCCTACCCGGGCGTGTCGTGCTCGGTGCTGTGGGGCAACACCGGCGACGGACCCCAGGACGTCTTCCAGAACACGTACTACAACGACAGCGGCCCGGAGAACACCGACCAGTTGGTCGCCATCGGCGACGGCACCTCCGACGACAAGCTGAGCTTCAACACCGCGGGCGGCGGGATCGTCGACGTGTCCGACGGGTACGCGATCTACAACTCGGGCGGTGCCACGCCGACCCAGTACGTCGGCGAGTTCGGCTACGGCGAGCAGCTGAAGCGCTCCGTCCGCGCCGCCGCCCTGAACGGCTCCACCCTCTGGAGCGCCGACACCGCAGGCCGGCTCACCTCCTACAGCCTCACCGAGAGGAAGACCCTCGCCACGGTCACCGTCCCCTCCCTCGCCTGTGTGCCGAGCGAGCTGCAGGCGGCGGGCCGCTGGGTGTACTGGGCCTGCGGTACGGCTTCGGCGGGCGTGTACGACACCAAGGCGGCCACGTCCGTCGCGGTGACGCCCGGTGACGTCCTGCTCGGCGACGGCTTCACGGTCCGCCACGACCACGGGGCCGACCGGCTGGTGCTCACCGACGCGACGACCGGTGCCACCCGGGTGATCGCCTCCGGCCTGCCCGACACGGGCCTCGCCGTGGACCGCCGCTTCCGCTGGACGGTCGACGAGTACACGGGCCTGGTCGCCTGGTTCGACCGGTTCGAGCAGACGCACGTCGCCCCCACGGGCGTCGCCCCGTCCGCGCCGACCGCCTTCCGCACGGAGGCCGGCAGCTACGTGCAGCCGGGCGGCTCCACCGCCTGGACCGGCGCGTGGCTGCTGTCCCGTCCGGTCGCCTCGTGGTCCCTGACCTTCGCGTCCGTGCAGAGCGGTCCGAAGGGCCGGGCCACCCGCACGATCACCGGCGGGGCGGTCACGGCGCAGCTGTCGGCGGGCTGGGACGGCAAGACCGCGAGCGGTGACCGCTTCCCCAACGGCGACTTCACCTGGACCCTCAAGGTCACCGGCCTCGGCACCGCCACCCCGGTCACGGCGGCCTCCGGCGAGGGCTTCCTGCAGCGGGGCAACCCCGTGCGGCACGACTTCGCCAGCGTCGACGGCCCCGACGGCCGCGGTGACCTGCTCACCCTCAGCTCCTCGGGCGGGCTGACGTACCAGCACGGCACCGGTACGGGGAAGTTCGGGCAGAAGACCACCGGCACCGGCTGGCCCACCAGCGCGCGGTTCGTGCCGTTCGGCGACCTCAGCGGCGACCGCTGCAACGACGTCCTGGTCCGGCTGAGCAGCGGCGCCCTGCGGCTGTACAAGCCGGGCTGCAACGCGGCCCTCAAGCCGTCGACGTCGTACACGACCCTCGGCAGCAGCGGCTGGAACCAGTACGACGTCCTGACCTCGCCCGGCGACATCAGCGGCGACGGCCGCGCGGACCTGGTCGCCCGCAACTCCTCCACCGGCGCCGTGTACCTGTACAAGGCGACCAGCACCGGCAAGCTGTCCGCCCGGGTGAAGCTGTACGACGGCTGGAAGGGCTACAAGAAGATCGTGGGCGTCGGTGACATCACCGGCGACGGCGTCGGCGACCTGCTCGCCCAGGACGGGGCGAACACCCTGTACCGCTTCAACGGCAAGGGCGACGGCACCTTCGCGGCACGGACCAGGCTCTTCACCGACTGGGGCGGCTCCTACAACGCCATCGTCGGCGTCGGCGACATCACCGACGACGGCCGGGCCGACCTCGTCTCCCGTGACTCCGGCGGCAACGTGTACCGCAACAGCGGTGACGGCAAGGGGTCGTTCGGGGCGCGGGTGAAGATCGCGAGCGGCTGGGGGGCGTACAAGACCCTTTCCTGAGCCTCCTCAGGGATGGGCGGAAATCGCCGTCGGTATCGAGCCGTTGTTGGTCAGGGACCCGGGAAAGGCTTGCCTTACCCGGGGCCCCGGCGTGGTGGGGGCGGGGTTCGGAGACAGGCCGAGGGCCTCGCGGGCCGCGTCGACGTGACGCAGTCCCTCCTGGGCGGTGCGCGTCACGCGGCCGTACTCCGCCGCCGTGCGGGCCTCGGCGAGCAGGGCGCGGGCGGTGCGGTGGCACTCGGCGGCCTCGGTGAGCGCCCGGCCCGCCCTCTCGCCGGCGCTCGCCCAGGTGGCGGCGCCGGGCGGGATCAGACCGGCGCCCAGAAGGATCAGCCAGCGGTTGGCCTCGGCCTCCGCGTCCAGCCCGGACGGGCCGCGTCCGGCCCGCGACCGCCGCAGTGCGACGACCGCGCCGGCGGAACCGGCGACCAACAGCCCCGCGAGCGCGATCGCGTACCCCATGACGTCCTCCTGGCCCGGGCGGGCCCGGGAGCCGCACCACCTGCGATGTCACCCCCTATGACACGACAGACTTCTGTGCCCCTCCCGCGGACTCCCTGTGCACCTCCGGTGAGGTTTCCAGGCCGACGCCGGCGTGGGTCAGCCGTCGTGTGTCTGGTCCGGGGTGACGCCCAGGGTGAGGCGGGCGTGGACGCCCCGGGCGATGCGGCGGCGGTCGTAGTCGAGGTACAGCAGCCCGCCCTCATGCCCGTTGCCGGGGTAGATGCCGTCCTCGTCGAGGGTCGTCCGGGTCGTGGTGTTGCTCGCGTACGGCTCCACGGCCGCCGTCAGCAGCACCGACCGCTCGTCGAAGAACAGCTGTCCGGTGTGGCAGGTGTGCCCGCCCTCGTAGCCGGCGTCGGTCCAGACCCCGTCCACGTGCACCTTCACATGGATGTGCACGCAGCGGCCCTGGTACCAGCCGGGGAAGACGGTACGGAAGGCGACGTCCCCGTGCCGGTCGGTGCGCCAGGTGCCGCGCAGGTAGCGCTTGTCGTCGGTCGGCTCCTGGTGGCCGCCGCCACCGCCGGGCGGGGGAGAGCCGGTCGGGACGCCGGTGGGGGAGTCGGTCGGCGTACCGGAGGGCGGAGGACCCGACGGACCGCCGCCCCCGCCGCCGCTGCCCGTCTCCTCGTACCCGGAGTAGACGCCCGTGGCGTTGCAGTGCCAGATGTCCACGGCCGCGTTCCGCACCGGCCGGCACGTCTGCGCGTCGATCACCTTCAGCCGCAGCGCGAGCGGGATGCCCGGCTGGTCCTCCGTGACGTCCTGCCGGATCTTGTCGGCGTCGATGTAGTACGGCCCCTCGACCAGCTCGGAGGTGAGGGTGCAGCAGGCGTCGTCCTCCCGGTCGGAGGCCTCCGCACCCACCGTGAACGCCCCGCCCACGCCGATCGCGGTCACGGCCACCCCGCCGGCCGCGAGGACCGTGCGGCGGGCCAACTTCCTTCTCTCTTCCGGTGTCTGAGTGTCTGTCATGGCCAGCGACCGTAGGCGTGGGAGGCCTGGCAAAAACATCGGAAAGAGCTGTGAATCAGGGGCTCAAGCGAAAGGGCTCGAAACCGACGTCGGTTTCGAGCCCTTCGGGTCCGCCGGGTTACTTCGGCTGCGGCTTGCGCACCTGGAGGTGCAGTTCCCTCAGCCGGGCCTCCTCCAGCTCCGTCGGCGCGCCCATCATCAGGTCCTGGGCGTTGCCGTTGAGCGGGAAGGCGATGGTCTCGCGGATGTTGGGCTCGTCGGCCAGCAGCATCACGATGCGGTCGACGCCGGGGGCGATGCCGCCGTGCGGCGGGGCGCCGAAGCGGAAGGCGCGCAGCATGCCGGCGAACTTCTCCTCGACGGTCTCCCGGTCGTAACCGGCGATCTCGAAGGCCTTGAGCATGATGTCCGGCTCGTGGTTCCGGATCGCGCCGGAGGACAGCTCGACACCGTTGCAGACGATGTCGTACTGCCAGCCCAGGATGTCCAGCGGGTCCTGGGTCTCAAGGGCTTCCAGGCCGCCCTGCGGCATGGAGAAGGGGTTGTGCGAGAAGTCGATCGCGCCGGTCTCCTCGTCCTTCTCGTACATCGGGAAGTCGACGATCCAGCAGAAGCGGAAGACGTTCTCCTCGAAGTGCCCGGCACGCTTGGCGGCCTCGACCCGCACCGCGCCCATGATCTTGGAGACCTCGTCGAACTCGCCCGCGCCGAAGAACACCGCGTGCCCGGCGGCCAGCGACAGCCGCTTGGTCAGCTCGGCGACGTTCTCCTCGGTGAGGAACTTCGCGATCGGGCCGGTGAGCGAACCGTCCTCGGCGACCCGCACCCAGGCCAGGCCCTTGGCGCCCAGCGAGACGGCGAAGTCACCGAGCTGGTCGAAGAACTTGCGCGGCTGGTCCTGCACGGCCGGCACCGGCAGCGCCCGCACGTGCTTGCCGGCGAACGCCTTGAACTCCGAGCCCTCGAAGACATCGGTGATGTCGACGAGCTCCAGCTGGGCCCGCAGGTCCGGCTTGTCGGAGCCGTACTTCAGCATCGCCTCGCGAAACGGGATCCGCGGGAACGGGGAGGTGACATGGCGGCCGCCGCCGAACTCCTCGAACAGCTCGGTCATCAGCTGCTCGATCGGCCGGAAGACGTCCTCCTGCTCCACGAAGCTCATCTCGACGTCGAGCTGGTAGAACTCGCCCGGCGAGCGGTCGGCGCGGGCGTCCTCGTCACGGAAGCAGGGCGCGATCTGGAAGTAGCGGTCGAAGCCCGAGATCATCAGCAGCTGCTTGAACTGCTGCGGCGCCTGCGGCAGGGCGTAGAACTTGCCGGGGTTCAGCCGGGAGGGGACCACGAAGTCACGGGCGCCCTCGGGGGAGGTCGCCGACAGGATCGGGGTCGCCATCTCGTTGAAGCCGAGGGCCGTCATCTTGTGCCGGATGGCCGAGATGACCGCCGTACGCAGCATGATGTTGCGGTGCATGCGCTCGCGCCGCAGGTCCAGGAAGCGGTACTCCAGACGCCGCTCCTCGTTGACCCCGTCCTCGGCGTTGATGGTGAAGGGGAGCGGGGCGGCCGCGCCGAGCAGCTCGACCTCGCCGACCTCGACCTCGACCTCACCGGTCGGCAGCTCCGGGTTGACGTTCTCGGCGCCGCGGGAGACGACCTTGCCGTCGACGCGGACCGTCGACTCCTTGGTCACCTTGTCCAGGGCCTCGTAGGCCGGGGTGCCCGGGCGGGCGACGAGCTGCGTGATGCCGTAGTGGTCGCGCAGATCGATGAAGAGGATGCCGCCCAGGTCGCGCCGATTGTGCAGCCAGCCACTCAGCCGGACGTCGGTGCCGACGTCAGAGGCGCGGAGCTCGCCGCAGGTGTGGGACCTGTACCGATGCATCGTCGTTCATCCAGTCTTCGCGGATAGGGGGCGGTGTTTCACGTGAAACACCACCCAAGCGTACCGGGCACCGTAAGATCGGCTCCCCACCCTTGAGGGCGGTCGTCCTACGGCGTCCAACCGCTCGGTTCCGGGCATCAAACCGCACGAACTGTCGATGATCGGTGGCACGCCTCGATCACCTCTTCATAAAGTGGGGCAATGCGCACTGGCGAGCCTCTGCCGCCCGTGGGGGAGGTTCTCGCCACCCTCGCGACCGGTCTGTGGCACTGGGACACCGCCACCGAGCTGGTCACGGTCGACTCCGAGGCGGCACGGCTGCTCGGCCTGCCCGCCGTAGGGACCACCCTCACGGAGGCCCAGGCCCGGTCCCGGCTGCACCCGGTCGACTGGAACGAGATCATCAGCGTGGTCGGTCTCGCCGTCGCCGAGCGCACCCTCGCCGAGGTCCGCGTCCGGATCATGGACGAGCACGGCCGGGTGATCCGCGTCGTCCGCTCCCGCTCCAAACCGTCGTACGACAAGGAACGGCAAGCCTTCCAGCTGATCGGCACCCTCCAGGAGGTGACCGAACCGACGCCCGGCACACCGGCCGGGCGCAGTGCCGTCACGGGCGACTGGCGGCGCTCCCGGGAGGCGTTCCTGCTGGACGCGGGCCGGGCGCTGGCCGAGGCGCGCTCGACCGCGGAGGTGCTGCGGGTCGCGGCGGGGCTGTCGATGCCGGGGTTCTCGCCGGACGGGCTCGCGGTGTTCGGCGTCGAGGGCGACCGGCTGACCATCGTCGGCCTGTACGGCTACCAGCCCGGCGACGGAGACCCGTTCTCCGCCATGCCCCTGGACACGGATCATCCCGCCGCCGAGGTCATACGCACCGGCCGTGCCGTCTATCTCTCCTCCCCCGCCGACTACAAGACCCGCTACCCGGTGATGTGGCAGCTGGTGGAAGGCTTCGGCCGTCAGTCCTGGGCCTTCCTGCCGCTGACGGTGGCCGGACGCACGATGGGCGCCTGGATGGCCTCCTTCGCCTATCCCGTCGCCTTCACCCCCGACGAACGCTCGGTGCTGACGACCGTGGCCCGGATGCTCGCCCAGGCCCTGTCCCGGGCCGGCGCCCAGGAGACCGAACGCGCCCTGACCGACGGCCTCCAGCGCTCCATGCTGCCGACGCTGGGTCCCCAGATACCGGGCATGACCGTCGCCGCCCGCTACGTCCCGACCGGCGGCGGCCTCCAGGTCGGCGGCGACTGGTACGACATGATCCCGCTGCCCAACGGCCGGTTCGCCCTGGCCATCGGCGACGTCCAGGGCCATGACGTACGCGCGGCGGGACTGATGGGCCAGCTCCGTATCGCCCTGCGCGCCTACGCCTCCGAGGGACACCGCCCCGACGCGGTCCTCTCCCGCGCCTCCCGCTTCCTGCACGGCATGGCGGACGGCGACCCCGAGTCCCCCGACCTGCGCTTCGCGACCTGTCTGTACGTCGAGGCGGACCCGGTGACCGGCATCCTCGACATCGCCCGGGCCGGCCACCCCGACCCGGCGATCCGGATGGCGGACGGCACGGTACTGACCCGCCCGACGGCCGGCGGCCTCCCGCTCGGCATCGACCCGGACGCCGACTACCCCACCACCCGCATCACGCTGGAACCCGGCGAGACGATGCTGATCTGCACCGACGGCCTGATCGAGACCGGCGGTCACGACCTGGACAGCGGCTGGCAGCGCATCCGTACGATCCTCGAGGACCACAAGGGCGATCTGGAGGAACTGGCCGACGCCCTGGTCCAGGGCGTGCACGGCCCGTCCTCCCACTACACCACGGGCCCGCTCGCGGACCGGCGCGAGGACGACATAGCGGTGATGCTGCTGTGCCGCCCGGGGGAGGACGGCGGCCTCGACCACACGCTCGCCCCGGCACCCACGGTCCGCCGCACGCTGCTCTCCGTCGCGCAGGCCGAACCCGAACGCGTCGCGGTGGCCCGCCAGCACCTGCGCGAGCTGCTCCACGACTGGCCCTCCCAGGACCAGGTCGACTCCGCGGTGCTGCTGCTGTCCGAGATGCTGACCAACGTCCTGGTGCACACGGACGCGGACGCGCTCATGCAGGCCGAGGTCCGGGGCGAGCCCGGGGGCCGCCGGATGCGCGTCGAGGTCACCGACACCAGCGACGACCTCCCGCACAAACGGCGCCCCGGCGAGATGGCCTCCTCCGGCCGCGGCCTGGTCCTCATCGAACTCCTCGCCCACTCCTGGGGCGTGGACCCCCGCGGCGAGGGCAAGAGCATCTGGTTCGAACTGTACGAGGACGCGTAGCCCGCAACGGAGCGGAAAGATCCACAAACGCTGCACTGACGCCCCTGGGCTGACCTGCAATGAGATCCAGCGCCTGCTCCCATCGGCTCGGCTGGTCCTAGGCTGGCCGGCCATGACGGTTCTGATCACTGTGTGGGGGGCGTCTCCAGGGGTGGGCAAGTCGACGCTGTGTGCTGGCCTGTCCCGATGGCTGACCGATGCGGGACTGCGGGTGGACCACTTCCGCGAGGAAGAGATCTTGACCAGACCGCAGTTCGCCGCGGTGACCGAGGCTTTCCAGACGACAGGCGCCGTCGGGCTGGGGACGCTGCTCGCGGCCACCGCCGAGTTCGTTGATTCGGCTCTGGCGAGCGGCGATGACGTGGTGATTGCGGACGCGCTGATGCCGTTCGTGCCAACGCTGCTGGCCATGGGGCACGAGGAAGAGCAGATCGACGTGTTCATGACCGATCTGACAGATGTGCTCGCGCCGGTCTGCCCGGTCATGGTCTTTCTCGATGGGAATACCGAGGCCGCATTGTCCCGGGCCGCGCTGAGGGACGGCGAGCAGTGGCTGGACTGGTACGTCGGAAAGCTTGCCCGCTACGAGGTGAGCCCGCCCGTGGCGGACGTCCCGTCGGCGGTGAAGTACCTGCTGCGCGAGCGTGCGGTGACACTTGGCACCGTCGGCCGGAAGGGCTGGGGCCTCGTCGTGATCGAGCGAGCCGACGAGCTGCCCCAGGGTGAGGTGCTGAGGGCCGCGCAGCGGAGCTTGGAACGGTGGCTCACGCCTTTCGGTCAACAACTCCTTGGAGCTGAAGGTGAGACCACCTTTCAGTGAGACCGGGATCTGATCGCCGGTAGGGCCGGACGACCTCCAGCAGGTCGTCCGGCCCTCCGCCACGTGGTTACAGCCCGCCCTCGGTCATCCCGTGCACGGCCGGGATCGTCCCCAGCCGGCCCTTCTGGAAGTCCTCGAACGCCTGCTGGAGCTCCTCGCGGGTGTTCATGACGAAGGGGCCGTAGTGGGCCATGGGCTCCCGGATGGGCTGTCCGCCGAGGAGGACGACCTCCAGGTCCGGCGTGTGGGAGTCCTGCTTCTCGTCCGCGCGGACGGTGAGGGAGGAACCCGCGCCGAACACCGCCGTCTGGCCCAGGTGGATCGGGCGCCGCTCGGCACCCACCGCACCCTTGCCGGCGAGCACGTACGCCAGGCCGTTGAAGTCCTCCCGCCACGGCAGGGTGATCTCCGCACCCGGCGCGAGGGTCGCGTGGATCATCGTGATCGGGGTGTGGGTGACACCGGGGCCCGCGTGACCGTCCAGCTCACCGGCGATCACCCGCAGCAGGGCGCCGCCGTCGGGGGAGGTCAGCAGCTGGACGTGGCCGCCGCGGATGTCCTGGTAGCGGGGCGTCATCATCTTGTCCTTGGCCGGGAGGTTCACCCACAGCTGCAGACCGTGGAAGAGACCGCCGGACATGACGAGGGACTCCGGGGGGGCCTCGATGTGCAGCAGGCCGGAACCCGCGGTCATCCACTGGGTGTCGCCGTTGGTGATGGTGCCGCCGCCGCCCTGGCTGTCCTGGTGGTCGAAGATCCCGTCGATGATGTAGGTGACGGTCTCGAAGCCGCGGTGCGGATGCCAGGGGGTACCTTTCGGCTCTCCAGGCGCGTAATCCACCTCACCCATCTGGTCCATCATGATGAACGGGTCCAGGTGGCGGTAGTTGATCCCGGCGAACGCTCGGCGCACCGGGAAGCCCTCGCCCTCGAAACCGCTGGGCGCGGTGGTGACGGCGAGTACGGGACGGGCCACGGCGTCGGCCGGGGCGGCCACGCGCGGCAGGGTCAGCGGGTTCTCGACGGTCACAGCGGGCATGTCGGTACCTCCTTGTGCGGCCATTTTAGTTGAGCGTTGAACTTTCTGCTACCCCACAACAGAGAGAGCCCGGAGGGCATTCCCTCCGGGCTCCCGGCTGCGCGAGCGGTTCAGCCGTACATTCTGCGCATCGCGAAGTCGACCATCTGTTCGACCGCCTTCGCGTCGAAGACCATCCGGTGCTCGCCCTCCATGTCGAGGACGAAGCCGTAACCGGTGGGCAGGAGGTCGATGACCTCGGCCCCCGTGATCACGAAGTACTTGGACTCCTTGCCCGCGTACCGGCGCAGTTCCTTGAGCGAGGTGAACATCGGGATCACCGGCTGCTGGGTGTTGTGCAGGGCGAGGAAACCGGGGTTGTCGCCGCGCGGGCAGTAGACCTTGGAGGTGGCGAAGACCTGCTGGAAGTCCTCGGCCGACATCTGCCCGGTGGTGAAGGCGCGCACCGCGTCCGCGAGCGACGGCGGCGACGGCTCGGGGTACAGCGGCGGCTGCTGGCCGTACCCGCCCGGCATCTGCTGCTGCGGCGGGACGCCGTACTGCTGCTGGGCCCCAACGTTCTGGTCGTAGCCGTACATGCACCACAGGGTACTGACCCCGCACGAGGGCTCGGTCACAGATGGCCGGATCGGGGTTGCTTCTTATTACCGACGGGTAGCATCATCGTAGCCACTTGTTGGTACGTGAACTAGCGCGAGGATCCACCAGTGCCTCGCCGATCTCTTCTTACGGAGCCGTCGCCATGGGGCACTACAAGTCGAATCTCCGCGACATCGAGTTCAACCTCTTCGAAGTACTCGGACGCGACAAGCTGTACGGCACCGGACCCTTCGAGGAGATGGACACCGAGACCGCCAGGAGCATCCTCGAGGAGCTGACCCGCCTCTCGGAGAACGAGCTGGCGGAGTCCTTCGCCGACGCCGACCGCAACCCCCCGGTCTTCGACCCGGAGACCAACACCGCGCCGGTCCCGGCGTCCTTCAAGAAGAGCTACAAGGCCTTCATGGACTCCGAGTACTGGCGCCTGGGCCTGCCCGAGGAGATCGGCGGCACGACCGCCCCGCCCTCGCTGATCTGGTCGTACGCGGAGCTGATCCTCGGCGCCAACCCGGCGATCTGGATGTACTCCTCCGGCCCGGCGTTCGCGCGCATCCTCTTCGAGGAGGGCACCGAGGAGCAGAAGAAGTGGGCGCAGATCGCGGTGGACCGCACCTGGGGCTCCACGATGGTGCTCACCGAGCCCGACGCGGGTTCCGACGTCGGCGCCGGCCGCACCAAGGCGGTCCAGCAGGAGGACGGCTCCTGGCACATCGAGGGCGTGAAGCGGTTCATCACCTCCGGTGAGCACGACATGGAGGAGAACATCCTCCACTACGTGCTGGCCCGTCCCGAGGGCGCCGGCCCCGGCACCAAGGGTCTGTCGCTCTTCCTCGTGCCGAAGTACCTCTTCGACTGGGAGACCGGCGAGCTGGGCGAGCGCAACGGCGTGTACGCCACCAACGTCGAGCACAAGATGGGCCTGAAGGCCTCCAACACCTGCGAGATGACCTTCGGCGACAAGCACCCCGCCAAGGGCTGGCTGATCGGCGACAAGCACGACGGCATCCGCCAGATGTTCCGGATCATCGAGTTCGCCCGGATGATGGTCGGCACGAAGGCCATCTCGACGCTGTCGACCGGCTACCTGAACGCGCTGGAGTACGCCAAGGAGCGCGTCCAGGGCCCGGACCTGGCGAACTTCATGGACAAGACCGCGCCGAAGGTCACCATCACCCACCACCCCGACGTGCGCCGTTCGCTGATGACGCAGAAGGCGTACGCCGAGGGCATGCGCGCGCTCGTCCTCTACACCGCCTCGATCCAGGACGCGATCGCCGTCAAGGAGGCGAACGGCGAGGACGCCAAGACCGAGCACGCGCTCAACGACCTGCTCCTGCCGATCGTGAAGGGCTACGGCTCCGAGAAGGGCTACGAGCAGCTGGCCCAGTCGCTGCAGACCTTCGGCGGCTCCGGCTTCCTGCAGGAGTACCCGATCGAGCAGTACATCCGCGACGCCAAGATCGACACCCTGTACGAGGGCACCACGGCGATCCAGGGCCAGGACTTCTTCTTCCGGAAGATCGTCCGCAACCAGGGCGCGGCGCTGAACTCCCTCGCCGAGGACATCAAGAAGTTCCTGGCGCTGGGCACCGGCGGCGAGGAGCTGGCCGGCGCCCGTGAGCACCTGGCGAAGGCGGCCGTCGAGCTGGAGGCGATCGTCGGCCTGATGCTGACCGACCTCGCGGCCACCGAGCAGGACGTCAAGAACATCTACAAGGTCGGCCTGAACACCACTCGCCTGCTGATGGCCTCCGGTGACGTGGTCGTCGGCTACCTGCTGCTCAAGGGCGCCGCGGTCGCCGCCGAGAAGCTGGAGACGGCCTCCGCGAAGGACAAGTCGTTCTACACCGGCAAGATCGCGGCGGCGAAGTTCTTCGCGGCCAACGTCCTGCCGGGCGTCACCGGGGCGCGCAAGCTCGCCGAGGGCGTCGACCTGGACCTGATGGAGCTGGACGAGGCCGCGTTCTAGTCGCGGCTGCGGTCCCGCCGGTTCCTGGTTCCGTCGCCGCCGGATCTGGGTAGCCAAAATTCCACATCGCCCTCACGAGGGCCCGCTCCCTGTACGCGGAGTGGGCCCTCGTACGTCGTTAAGGTGAACCCCATGAGCGAACCCCCCCGCTTCGACCGCGGCCACACCGACGACCTCATGTCCTTCCTGACGGCGAGCCCGTCGCCGTACCACGCGGTGGCGAGCGCCGCCGAGCGGCTGGAGAAGGCAGGGTTCAGGCAGGTCGCGGAGACGGACGCCTGGGACGGGACGAGCGGCGGCAAGTACGTGCTGCGCGGCGGCGCGATCGTGGCCTGGTACGTCCCCGAGGGCGCGGCGCCCCACACGCCGTTCCGTATCGTCGGCGCGCACACCGACTCCCCGAACCTGCGGGTCAAGCCGCTGCCCGACACGGGGGCGCACGGCTGGCGCCAGGTGGCCGTGGAGATCTACGGCGGCCCGCTGCTGAACTCCTGGCTCGACCGCGACCTGGGGCTGGCCGGCCGGCTGACCCTGCGGGACGGCTCGACCCGGCTGGTGAACGTCGACCGGCCGCTGCTGAGGGTGCCGCAACTCGCCATCCATCTGGACCGTTCGGTGTCGGCGGAGGGCCTCAAGCTCGACAAGCAGCGTCACATGCTGCCGGTCTGGGGTCTGGGCAACGACGTGCGCGACGGCGATCTGATCGCCTTCCTGGAGGAGAGCGCGGGGCTCGCGGCGGGCGAGGTGACCGGCTGGGACCTGATGACGCACTCCGTGGAGCCGCCGGCGTACCTGGGCCGGGACAAGGAGCTGCTCGCCGGGCCGCGCATGGACAACCTGCTGTCGGTGCACGCGGGCGTGGCCGCGCTCGCCGCCGTCAGCGGCACCGACCTGCCCTGCGTCCCCGTCCTCGCCGCCTTCGACCACGAGGAGAACGGCTCGCAGTCGGACACCGGGGCGGACGGGCCGCTGCTCGGAAGTGTGCTGGAGCGGTCGGTGTTCGCGCGGGGCGGGTCCTTCGAGGACCGGGCGAGAGCCTTCGCGGGCACGGTGTGCCTGTCGTCCGACACGGGGCACGCGGTGCACCCCAACTACGCCGAGCGGCACGACCCGACGCACCACCCGCGGGTCAACGGCGGGCCGATCCTCAAGGTCAACGTCAACAACCGCTACGCCACCGACGGTTCGGGCCGCGCGGTGTTCGCCGCCGCCTGCGAGAAGGCGAACGTCCCCTTCCAGTCCTTCGTCTCCAACAACTCCATGCCCTGCGGCACGACCATCGGCCCGATCACCGCGGCCCGGCACGGCATCAAGACCGTCGACATCGGCGTCGCCATCCTGTCCATGCACAGCGTCCGGGAACTGTGCGGCGCGAACGACCCTTATCTGCTGGCGAATTCGCTGGTGGCGTTCCTGGAGGGGTAGTCAACCGGGCCGGCGCATGGGTGATGTCCGTCCGGGTACTCGGGTTCTACGCAACGACCGGACAGGGAGGCGACACTCATGGGCCTCGGCGGGTGCATCATCCTCATCGCCGTGGGAGCCATCCTCACGTTCGCGACCGACTGGCACATGCAAGGGGTCAACCTCGACCTGGTCGGGATCATCCTGATGATCGTCGGCCTGATCGGGATCAGCACCTTCAGCGGCATCGCCCGGCGCCGGCGCGTCGTGGTACCGCCGACGACACCGGTCGTGGAGGAGGAGGTTCGCCACCGTCGGACGGACGGATACTCCGACGGATACGGCGTGTAGACCGATACCGCTTGTAACGGACGCACAGGGCAAGCAACGACAACCGTGAGCATTCCGTGATCAGGGATGTCTTGTTGACTTGTGTGAAAATAGTGAAGACTCCGGAGTGTTGTAGTGCCCGGGGGGTCGCACGTGCCGGGCGTGAACCACCAGCACACCCGGAGGGCTCCCCGTGCACCACCCGGCGGAGACGATCGCCGTGGCGCCCGTCGCGGGGCCACGGCCCTCGCGACGGCACGCGGCCCGTCGCGCCCATGCCGCACCCGACGAACTCGACGGCCCGCTGCGGCTCGTGGTGCTGATCCCGGCCCACAACGAAGAGGACCGCATCGCCGACGCCGTTCAAGGGCTCTGGCGACAGACCCGGCGTCCCGACCTGATCGTCGTCGTGTGCGACAACTGCACCGACGCCACCGCCGAGATCGCCGCCGCGCACGGCGCGCAGGTCTTCCACACCCAGGGCAACACCCACAAGAAGGCCGGCGCCCTCAACCAGGCCATCGCCTGGGTGCTGCCCCATCTCGAGGAACGTGACCTGCTGCTGGTGCAGGACGCCGACACCGTGCTCGACCCGTGGTTCAACGAGACCGCGATGGGCACCTTCAACCGCAAGGTCGGCGCCGTCGGCGGGGTGTTCTACGGCGAGGAGGGCGGCGGCTTCCTCGGACTGCTCCAGCGCATGGAGTTCCACCGCTACGCCTGGGAACTGGAACGCTCCGGCGGCAAGGCACAGGTGCTCACCGGCACCGGCACGATGTTCCGCGCGCGGGTGCTGCGCGAGGTCCGCGCCGCCCGCCGCGCCGGGGTCATCGGCGGCGGCAACGGCTACTACAGCCTCGCCTCGCTCACCGAGGACGACGAGATGACGAAGGCCGTCAAGACCCTCGGCTACCGCGCCATGTCACCGGCCGGCTGCGCGGTCACCACCGAGGTCATGCCGACCCTGGGCAAGCTGTGGCACCAACGGCTGCGCTGGCAGCGGGGCGCGCTGGAGAACCTGCGCGACTACGGCTGGACCCGGGTCACCGCGCGCTACTTCCTGCAGCAGTTCATGATGGGCTTCGGCGCCCTGTGCTTCCTGGTCTACCTGACCTACATGGCCACCTACACGACGCTGTACGGCTGGCCCGGCTTCTCCCCGTTCTGGACGGCGATCGGACTGCTCTTCGTGGTCGAGAAGACGGTCTCCGTACGGCGCGCCGGGCCTCGGGCGGTGCTGGTCGCCGCGCTGATGGTCCCCGAGATGCTCTACGACCTCTTCCAGCACGCCGTCTACTTCACCTCGCTGTGGGGGCTGGTGCGCCGCAGCGAGGAGAAGTGGGTGGCGACCTGACACCCCCGTGACCCACCCCCCTCGCC
>NZ_WVUG01000158.1 GCF_017614965.1 Streptomyces griseorubiginosus
CCCCCGCCTCGCTCTACGCCCCCTCGGCCCTGGTGCTCACCATCGGGCACGGCGACAGCGCCGCCACCGTGACCCCGCAGCGCGCGGTCACGCTGAGCTGCGCCCCCACGCCCTCCGGCACCCATCCGGCCGCCGCCCTGGCCTGCGCCGAACTGCGCGCCGCCGGCGGTCCCGACGCCCTGGCGCCCAGGGACGACGTGCTGTGCACCAAGCTGTACGACCCCGTCGTCGTGACCGCCGACGGCGTCTGGCAGGGCAAACGCGTCTCCTACCAGCGCACTTTCGCCAACCAGTGCGTGAAGGACGCCTACACGAGCGACGTCTTCGCCTTCTGAGACCGGGATCGCGCGGTCCCCGGGCACCTGAGAGGCCCGCGGATGGGGAGTGTGGGCCTCCGTCGTGGGGTACCCAGCGATCTCGCACCAGGGGTCGGCAGGGCGGAGTGGGGCCGCCCGCCGACCCCTGGCATCACCTCCGCCCCTCCCCGGGAACGCCGGGGAGGGGCGGAAAGCGTTTCAGCAGACCCGTATCGGCGAACAGCCGACGGATGCGCGGCTGGTCGCAGACGACCCGCAGCCGCCCCTCGCGCTCCCGGGCCCGGGTCTCGGCCCGGCACAGGACGCGCAGTCCGGAGCAGTCGAAGAAGGCGACGTACCGCAGGTCGACCAGCACGTCCGGCAACGGCCGGGCGGTCGCCGCGTCCAGGTGCTCGGCGAGGAACCCCGCGGTGGCCAGGTCGATCTCGCCCGCGACCTCGATGACGGTGAACCGGCCCGAGGTCCGGGTGCGGGCATGGGGATTGGGCGCGGGATGTTCGAGGGCACGGTCGTCCGCATCCGGGGTCATGGCCGCTCCACCGGGGCAAGGGGCGCATTCGATCCCCGTAGTTACCCCGGCTCGCGCGGAAACATCCCTGCGGCGCGGCCCGCAAGATCTGGTTCACTCGACAAGGTGAATGCCCATGAAAGTGCTTGACATTCAGTCAGTTTGATCAGTCAGGCGCGGTCCCGATGGCTGGTGTCGCACCACGGGAAGCGGCGACTGCGGCGGCAGGTGCACAGCGCGACCCGGAAGCGGTCGGAGGCGACCGTGCTGCCGTCCTCCAGTTCCACCTCCACCGGGCCCTCCACGAGCAGCGGGCCCTTGCGCTGGATCCTGATACGGCGAGGGGAGTCAGACGGGGAGTTCGGCACGGACGATCACCAGCTCTTCCTTCTCCTCGGCGGCCGACAGCAGCCCCTGCTCCCGCAGCCAGTGCTCTCTCTTGCGCAGCACGGGACCGAGCGCGATCCTGCGGCGCCCCGTCACGGCCGCCTTGAGGCCCGCGGCCCGCAGGTGGTCGAGCGTGCGGTCGGGTCCGCTGAGCGCGGAGTGGACCATCAGCAGCACTCCGCCGGGGCGCAGCAGATCCGGCGCCTCCCGGCAGATCCGGTCGACGACCAGCCGGCCGTCCCCGCCCGCGTCCCAGGCCCGGGCCGCACCGCGCGGCGCCACGCGGTGCTTCGGGGTGGGCACATAGGGCGGGTTGGACAGGATCAGGTCGAACGACTGACCCCGCACGGGTGCGAAGAGGTTTCCGCGCCGGATGTGCAGCGGCAGTCCGGCGAGCCACGCGTTCACGCGCGCGGTGCACACCGCCCGCCAGGACACGTCGACGGCCGTCACCCGCGAGCCACGGCGGGCTGCGGCGAGCGCCAGGGCTCCGCTTCCGGTGCCCACGTCCAGGACGTGCGCACCCGGCGCGAGAGGTTCCTCGGACAGGGCTCCGACCAGGAGGTCGGTGTCTTCCTGCGGGGCGTACACACCCGGGGGTACCAGTGGATTCACCGGGCTCAGGTACCCCGGCCGTCACGAAATAAAGGAGATTTCCGAAAGGTCGCCCGTCCGCAGGGACGACCGGCCGGCCCGCCAGTCCTCCAGCAGCCGGCCGGCGAAGCGGTCCTCGACGTATCCGGTCGCGTCGATGCCGAACGCCACGTCAGGCGCGAGGTGCGGCTCGTCGGCCAGCAGACCGCCGATGACGTCCTGGCGTACGACCTGTTCGTGGACGGCGTCCGCCTCGACGTGCTCGTCGTAGAAGTGCTCGGCGGCTGGACCCGCTCCGGTGCGGCGCATCGCCTCGGCGAGCCGCCGGGAGCCGGGGGAGGAGGTGATCTCGACCGCGGCGAAGTGGCCGACCAGGGCACCGCGCAGGGCCCGGTGCAGGCCGAAGAGGGACATCAGGTTGACGGTGACCAGCATCTCCGCGCTCGCCGCGTCGAGATAGCGGCCGTACGTCGTGTCCAGGCCGAGGTCGGTCATCAGGTCGGCGAACAGCCGGGCGTGCACTCTGTCGGGGCGGCCGCCGCCGAACTCGTCGAACTCCACCGCGGCCATCGCCGCCTTGGCCCGCCCCGCGAGCCGCGGCAGCACCCAGGCATGCGGGTCGGCCTCCTTGAGGTGGTAGAGCGACCGCTGGGCAGCGTACTCCCGCACCTGCCACAACTCGCCCTCGTCGCGCAGGAAATGGGAGACACCGGCGCCGTCGACGGGCTCGACGAGCAACTCGCCGAGCGCGTCCTCGACCGTGTCGTGCACCTGGGTGTCGGCGCGCAGCGCGGTCAGGAACCGGTGCTCGAGGCGCGCCCGCACCCGCAGCAGATCCGGATCCCACTCCCGCTCCGGCCCGACCCCGGTGAACCCGCGATAGTGCAGCTCGTAACAGAGATACAGAGCCAGCTGGAGATCGTCCCCATACACCCCGGCCCCGGCCACGTCCTCGTCCCGGGGCAGTCCCCCGCCCCCCACCAGATACTCCTTGACGCCGGCGGAAACGGGCCCCCGGGAAGCGGGCAGCAGCGGCCCTTCACAGTCGTGCTTCATGCCGCCCGAGTACCCGAACGGCACCTCGCCACCCCAGCAACAGTGGCGCCCCGCAGGGGCGCGGGGTTGTGTCATTGTGCGGCTCCGCCGCGGGGCGCGACCAGCCACAACGGCGCGGCACCCGCCATTCCACCCACCGCGGCACATCCGACGGCGTCATTCCCGGTCGGACTCTTCCTGCGCCTCCGCATTGGGCGTGATCGCATCCCCCGCCTTCCCCTCGTGCCGGGCGGAGCCCCCCGTCTCCGCGTCCTCGATCTCGCGCAGAACCTCCTCCAGCGCCGTGTCCGTCTGCTCATCCTTGTTCTTGTCGTCTCGCGACACGAAAACTCCCACCTCTCCTCAACTCGTCGCGGCAGCGATCCGCAGCGGCACGGGCTCCGGCGCCACCGGCGCCTCGTTGAGCCGGATGACCTCCGCCCACCAGGACGGCCCGTCCTCGATGTGGCGCAGCAGCACTCCCTCGCGGATCGCCCACGGGCAGACGCTGACCGACTTGAGGCCGGTCAGCTTCATCGCGGTGTGGCCGACGACCGCCCCCGCCAGGCTCTGCGCGGCGCGCGGCGCGGAGATGCCGGGCAGCAGGGCGCGTTCGGCGACGGGCAGCGCGGCCAGCCGATCGGCGGCCAGCCGCAGGTCTCTGCGGTGCAACTCCCGTTCCACGAACGGTCCGTGGCGCCCGGGCGCCGCCCCGCACAGCCGGCCGAGCTGCTGGAAGGTGCGGGAGGTGAAGACCGCGGTGCGCGGTCCCTCCCAGCGGATCCGCGCCGCGACGTCCCGCAGTTGATGGCGGATCTTGCGGCGCAGGGCGCGTACCTGCTCGGGGGTGGGAGCGTCCTGGTCCGGGAAGAACTCGTGCGTGAGCCGGCCCGCCCCGAGGGGCAGGGAGGCCACGAAGTCCGGCAACCGGCCCCGTCCGAAGGCCACTTCGAGGGAGCCTCCGCCGATGTCCAGCAGGGCGAGCGGTCCCGACCGCCAGCCCATCCAGCGACGCGCGCCGAGGAAGGTCAGTTCGGCCTCGACCTCGCCGGGCAGTACGCACAGCCCGACCCCGGTACGCGAGCGGACGGCGCGCAGTACCTCCTGCCGGTTCGGGGCGGCCCGTACCACGGCGGTGGCGAAGGCCAGTGGCCCGGCCGCACCCCAGCGGCTCGCGGTGCGGCTCGCCTCGCCGACCGCTTCGACCAGCCGTTCCACGTCCTCCTGCGGGATGTCGCTCCCCGGCTTGACATGTTCAGACAGCCTCAGCCGCCACTTCGCCGTGTGCACCGGCAGTGGCACTCCGCCCTCCGCGTCCGCCACCACGAGCCGGACCGTGTTCGACCCCACATCCACCACGCTGATTCGCATGGGCCCGTGGGTACCCGATTGTGCGCAGACCAAAGCTCGCCGGTGGTCTCACCCTGGTCTCGATCCTCGGAAGACACGGCACGCGAAGAGGGGCCGCCGTCTCCCTGCAGACGGCGGCCCCTCGGTCCGGGCGGCTCAGCCGGAGGTGATCACATGTGGATGACCGGCGCGGCGTCCGCGTCCTGCTCGGGCACTCCGCGGCGGTAGAGCAGGAAGGCGATCACGGCACCCCCGGCGAACAGACCCGCCGACCACCAGAAGGCGGTGGTGTAGCTCTCGATCGTCGCCTGGGCCTGCACCAGCTTGCTGGTGGCGTCCCGACCGCTGAGGTAGTTCGTGGCGGCGCTGGCGGCGAGGGTGTTCAGCAGCGCCGTACCGATCGAACCGCCCACCTGCTGCATGGCGTTGACCGTCGCGGAGGCCACACCCGCGTCCTCCGCGGCGACTCCGCTGGTGGCCAGCTGCATCGCCGCCGGCATGACCAGGCCGAGGCCCGCACCGGTCACGATCAGCTGGGGCAGCACGTCGCTGACATAGCTGGAGCCGATGCCTATCCCGGTGAGCCAGGCCATGCCGGCGGCGGCGACCGCGAAGCCCAGCGGCACGACCGCCTTCGGCCCGATGCGCGGCAGCACGACCGTGGTGCCGATCTGGGAGGCCACCATCAGGGCCGCGACCATCGGCAGGAAGGCCACGCCGGTCTTGGTGGGGCTGAAGCCGAGGTTGAGCTGGAGGTAGTAGGTGAGGAAGAGGAAGACACCGAACATGCCGCCGGCCGAGATCAGCACCGCGACGAACGAGGCGGCCCGGTTGCGGTCGAGCAGGATGCGCAGGGGCAGCAGCGGGTGCGTGGCCTTGGTCTGCCACCAGGCGAAGGCGGCCAGCAGTGCACCGCCGGCGATCAGGAAGCCCCAGGTCAGCGCCGAGCCCCAGTCGTGCGTCTCGGCGTTGGAGAAGCCGTAGACCAGCGCGAACAGACCGGCGGCGACGAGAACCGTTCCGGGCATGTCCAGCTTGCCGTTCGCGGCGTCACGGTGGTTGGTCAGCAGGATCCAGCCGCCGACGAAGGCGACCACGGCGATGACGACGTTCACGAACAGCGTCGAGCGCCAGTCGAAGGCGTCGGTCAGGATCCCGCCGAGCAGCAGGCCCACCGCACCGCCGGCCCCGGCGATCGCACCGTAGACGCTGAACGCCTTCGCGCGTTCCTTGGCATCGGTGAAGGTCGTGTTGAGCAGGGACAACGCGGCAGGCGCGAGCAGCGCGCCGAAGACACCCTGGAGGGCGCGCGCGGTGACGAGCATCCCGAAGCTGTTGGCGGCGCCGCCGAGCGCGGAGACCGCGGCGAAGCCGGCCACACCGATGAGGAAGGCCGTCTTGCGGCCGAACAGGTCGGCTATCCGGCCGCCGAGCAGGAGGAGGGAAGCGAAAGCGAGGGCGTACGCGGTGACGATCCACTGCCGGTTGCCGTCGGAGAAGCCGAGGTCCTTCTGTGCGGAGGGCAGCGCGATGTTCACGATCGTCGCGTCGAGCACCACCATCAGCTGGGCGACGGCGATGACCGCGAGGATCCACCACCGCTTCGACGACGAGGGGTGTTCGGGTTCGGCGAGGGTGCCGACTTCGGCACTCTCGGCCAGGGTCTTCTCGGACATGAGAACCACTCCAGGGAAGTCGTTCGGGTTGGACGGTGACAACCGAAAGGAAGGCTTTGAACGAAACGGTTTCGTACACCTGCAGCCTAGCTCCTTGCTGAGCGAAACGGCAACGTTTCGTTAGATGTGTTCTCCGTCTCTTATTCCTTGACCGGAATATAACTGTGGAGGCATATTGGGAACCATGTCCGACGCCTCGCTCTGGACCGCCCTCGCCGATCCGCACCGGCGGGCCATCGTCGCGCTGCTCCTTGAGCGGCCGCGGCCCGTCGGCGAGATCGTGGAGGCATGCGGGCTGAGCCAGCCGAGCACCTCCAAGCACCTCAGGGTGCTGCGGGAGGCCGGCCTGGTCCGGGTCCGGCAGGACGCGCAGCGCCGTGTCTACGCCCTGGACCCGGCCCCCATCGCCGAGCTCGACGCATGGCTCGCGCCGTACCGACGGCTGTGGAACCGCAGCCTGGACGAGCTGGGCCGCCGCCTCGACCGGACGGCGCCGGACGATCCCGAGGAACCCGCCCCGAAGGACTGATCCACCATGGCCGCTGATCTCACCGGCACCTATCTGACCCTGGACGACGGCCGCCCGGCGGTCCGCTTCAGCCGCGTCTACGACCATCCGATCGGGCGCGTCTGGCAGTTCGTCACCGACCCCGCGGAACTCGCCCACTGGTTCCCGTCCCGCGCCGAGATCGACCCGCGCCCCGGCGGCACGATCACCTTCACCGGCGACCCGAACATGCCCGAGTCCACGGGCCGGGTGCTCGCGCTCGACGAGCCGCGCCACCTGTCCTTCGAGTGGGGCGGCGACGAACTCCACTTCGACCTGGAGGCCCTGGACGACGGCCGTACCCGCTTCACCCTGACCAACGTGCTCCAGTCCGCCGACACCGCCGCCCGCAACGGAGCCGGCTGGGAGGTGTGCCTGGCCGCCCTGGACGCGAGGGCACGGGACGAGCGGTCCGAGGGGCCGCACACCGGGGCCGGAAAACCCTGGAAGGAGTTCTACGACGGCTACATCGAGGCCGGTGTGCCCTCGGGAGCGCCCGTTCCCGGCCTCGACTGACAGTGAGGTCTCAGGCCATCTGCCGCCGCACCAGCTCGTGCAGCCGCCCGCCCGTGTCCGCCAGCAGCTGCGCGGGCGGGCCCTGCTGGGCCACCTTGCCGTCCTCCATCACGATGACGCGGTCGGCGTCCAGAACGGTCGAGAGGCGGTGCGCGATGACGACCCGCGTCGCGTTCAGGGCCTTCGTCGACTCGATCACCGTGCGCTGCGTCTCGTTGTCCAGGGCGCTGGTGGCCTCGTCGAAGAACAGGATCCGCGGCCGGCGGATCAACGCCTGCGCGATCATGAGGCGTTGACGCTGGCCACCGGAGACCGCGCCGCTGCCCGAGACGATGGTGTGCAGCCCCATCGGCATCCGCTTGATGTCGTCGGCGAGCCCCGCCATCTCGGCCGCCGCCATCGCCTCCTCCGGCGTGTACGGCTCGGTGCCGCAGATGACGTCCAGGATCGAGCCGGTGAAGGGCTGCGCGTGCTGAAGCACCACCCCGCACTGCCGGCGCACCGCCGACTGGTCGAGAGCGGCCAGGTCCTGGCCGTCGTACAGGACACTGCCCGAGACCGGCTTGTCGAAGCCGATCAGCAGCCTGAGCAGCGTCGACTTGCCGCAGCCGCTCGGTCCGACGATCGCCACGAACTCACCCGGACGTATCTCGAAGGACACGTCGTCCAGGACGAGGGGCCCGTCGTCCGCGTACCGGAAGGACAGCCGGCGCGCCTCGATCGCCCCCGTCAGCGGACCCGGCCGGGTGCTCGCCGCGCGCACCTCCGGCGTCGCCTCCAGCACCGGCTTGATCTCCTCGAACAGCGGCAGCGCGGCCACCACCGACACGAACGCGCCGGTCAGCTGGGTGACCGAGGTCAGCAGCATCGTCACCGAGGTGTTGAAGGTGAGGAACGCGGCAGCCGACATCACCCCGCGCGCCGGCCCCGCGAGCAGCATGAACATCAGCAGCGTGCACAGCGGCAGATAGACCGCGCCCATCACCGTGGTGAGGTTCTTGATACGGCCGACCCTCTGCTGCAGCTCCCGGCTGCGGGCGAACTGTGCCGCCCAGGCCGCGTACGCGTAGTTCTCGGCCGCGGCGACCCTGAGCTTCGGCAGACCGCGCAGGGTCTGGAAGGCCTGGTTGTTCAGCTTGTTGTTCAGCACGACCAGCCTGCGCTGCCAGCGCACCTGCCACAGACCGAGCCCGAGGAAGGCGCCCGCGATGACGACCAGCATGCCGATCGCCGCCATGGCCATCGACGGGCTGTACCAGAACAGCAGGCCCAGGTTCATCGCGCCGACGGTCACCGACTGCGCGACGACCGGTCCGATGCCCGCCATCATGCGGCGGATCGCGCTGATGCCCATGGCCGCGCTCGCCAGCTCACCCGTGGAACGCTCGGTGAAGAACTTCGTGGGCAACCGCAACAGCCGGTCCCAGACGGCCGGTTGGAGCGTGGCCTCGATACGGCCCTCCAGCCGGAGGATGGTGAGGTTCTCCAGCAGCATGAAGGCCGCCGCCACCACGCTGGTCAGCATCACCGCGAGACAGACCTGCACGATCAGGTTCGTCTGGGCCCTCGGCACGAACTCGCCCAGCACCTTGCCCGTGGCGATGGGCACCAGCGCCCCGATCGCCACCGTCACCAGACCACTGGCCAGCAGGTTCACGAGGTCACCGCCGGTGCCGCGCATGCTGAACCGCAGCAGCCGCAGCGGGCTCAACGTCCGGTCGGGCAGCGGACGGTAGAACATCACCGCACGCGGCTCGAACTCCTCCGCGTTGGCCTTCTCGATCGGCGTCTCGCGTCCGGTCGACGGATGGACGGCCACATAGCCGCCGCGCCGCCACAGCAGCGCGACCGGCGCACCCGACAGGGCGCGGTGGCCCACCAGCGGCCCGATGTTGTCCCGCCACCAGCGGCCGTCGAGGCGTACGGCCCTCGTGCGCACCCGGGAGGCGACGGCCACCTGCTCCACCGGGTCGAGCCGGTCGCTTCCCGTCCCGCTCTGCGCGCGGTCGGCGAGCTGGATGCCGGCCGCCTCGGCGACCAGCTTGCACGCCGCGTAGCTCGCGTCGGCGTCGGCGGGCGTGGTGCGCTGGGCGGAGGACTTGCCGATCGAGGCCAGCAGCGTCCGGTCGGCCTGGGCGCGGACGGCCTCACCCGCCTTGATCCCGGCGGCCGTCCGGGTCTCGTGGGTGCGCTCCACCTGCTCGATCCAGCGGTCCAGCGTGGTCAGCAGCCGGTACTGCTGGTCGACCATGCTCTGCCACACCGCCGGGTCCATCAGCAGGTCGGCCGCCGCCTCGGCGCCGTACAGCGAGCCGTACTGGACGCTGCCCGGCGGCACCTGCATCCAGAACACGTCGTCGTCAGTGACCTCCGTGGCCCGGTCGGTCGCCATCGGCGCCTGGAAGAGGACGGTCAGCCCACGGCCGACACCGAGCGCGAGCGCGTACTCCAAGGGGCTGGTGGTCGGCGGGACGTACTGCGGGTTGCCGTACTCGTCGTAGGACCAGGTCTGGGTGTCGGCCGTCTGGTACAGCTCGCGCAGGCCGATGCGGTGGACCACGCAGTCGCGCAACGGACGGGCGACCAGGGTGTGCTGGGGCCCGAGGACCGGGCCGAGGACCAGTGCGCCCGCCTCCAGCCGGCCGAGGTGGTGCCAGTGGCCCTGCTGCACGGCGTCCACCGCGAACAGGTCCAGGCTGCCGGCCGCGACCAGCCACAGCACCTGCGGGCCCTCCAGATCGAGCCGGGTCAGGCCCGAGCAGTCGATCCGGCTGCCCAGGGAGCCGAGGGCGCCGAGTACCAGGTCGCCTTCGTGTGCCGTCGTCATCTCATCGCTCCCTGACCAGCGCCGCGTACGCGCCGCCGCGTGCCACCAGGTCCTCGTGCCGTCCGCGTTCCACGATCGTGCCGTGCTGCAGGACGACGATCTCGTCGCTGTCGCGCACGGTGCTGAGCCGGTGCGCGATCACCACGCAGGCGCAGCCGCGCCGGCGCAGGTTGTCCATCACGACCTGCTCGGTCTCCGCGTCCAGCGCGCTGGTCACCTCGTCCAGGACCAGGATGCTGGGCCGGCGCACCAACGCCCGTGCGATCTCCAGGCGTTGACGCTGACCGCCGGAGAAGTTGCGGCCGTCCTGCTCGACCTTGCTGTGGATGCCGCCCGGCCGGCGCGTCACCACGTCGTACAGGGCCGCGTCCCGCAGCGCGTCGATCACCGCGTCGTCCGGGATCGAGGGGTCCCACAGCGCCACGTTGTCGCGGACCGAGCCCTCGAAGAGGAAGACCTCCTGGTCGACGAAGGAGACCGAGGCGGCCAGCGCCCCGCGCGGGATGTCGTCCAGGCGCTGACCGTCGATGCGGATCACGCCCTCCCAGGGGGAGTACAGACCCGAGATCAGGCGGGAGACGGTCGACTTGCCGCTGCCCGAGCCACCGACCAGGGCCACCTGCTGGCCCGGGCCGACCGTGAGGTCGAAGCCCGCCAGCAGCGGCTTGTCGAGCGGGTTGTAGCCGAAGGTGATGTTCTGCAGCTCGACATGGCCGTGCAGCCGGCGCGTGGAGTCGCCGGCGCCCGGACGCCCGTAGAGCGGGTCGGCCTGGAAGTTCTCGACGTCCTTCAGGCGGGCCACGTCGGCGGCGAAGTCCTGGATGCGGCCCGCGACGCCGTTGAGGCGGGTGATGGGAGCGGTGAAGCGGGTGACCAGCGACTGGAAGGCGACCAGCAGGCCCACCGAGATACCGCCCTCGACCGCGCGCATGCCGCCGACCCACAGGATCACCGCGCTGTTGAGCGAGGCCAGCGTCGGCGCGACCACGCCCAGCCAGGCGCTCGGCACCCCGAGCCGCTGCTGCTCCTCCAGCGTCGTGGCGTGCTGTCCGGCCCACTTGCGGAAGTAGCCGTCCTCGCCACCGGTCGCCTTCATCGTCTCGATCAACTGCAGGCCCGTGTATGCGGTGTTGGTGAGCCGGGCGCTGTCCGCGCGCAGCTTCGCCGTACGCGTGGCCCGCAGCCGGACGACGACCCGCATCGCGACGATGTTCAGCAGCGCGACGCCGATGCCGACGAAGGTCAGCTGCGGATCGTAGGTGTAGAGGAGGACGGCGTACAGGACGACGACCACCGCGTCGACGCCCGCCGCCGCGAGGTCGCGGGCCAGGGTCTCGGCCACCTGGTCGTTGGACTGCAGCCGCTGCACCAGGTCGGCCGGGCTGCGCTGGGCGAAGAACGTCACCGGCAGCCGCAGCAGATGGCGCAGGAAACGGGCGCTGGAGAGGGTGGAGGAGATGATGCGGCCGTGCAGCAGGTTGGCCTGCTGCAGCCAGGTCAGCAGGACGGTGAACAACACGCACGCGCCCATCGACGCGAACAGCACCCCCAGCAGCGAGGTCTGACCGCCGATCAGGAACATGTCGATATAGGTACGGCTCAGCGCCGGCACCGCCGCCCCGACCAGGACGAGCAGCAGGCTCGCCAGCACCGCGGCCGGCATGGTGCCCGCCGTGCCGCGCAGCCGGGCCGGCATCGCGCCGAGGACGCCGGGCCTGCGGCCGCCCCGGGTGAAGCCCTCGCCGGGCTCCATCACCAGCACGACACCGGTGAAGCTGCCGTCGAAGTCCTCCATCGGCACGAAACGGCGGCCCTTGCCGGGGTCGTTGATGAAGACACCGCGCCGGCCGAAGCGACGGCCCATGCCGTCGTAGACGACGTAGTGGTTGAACTCCCAGAACAGCACGGCGGGGGTCCGCACCTCGGCGAGGGCGGCCGTGTCCATCTGCATGCCCTTGGCCGTCAGGCCGTAACTGCGCGCCGCCTTCAGCAGGTTGCTGGCCCGTGAGCCGTCCCGGGAGACACCGCAGGCGATGCGCAGTTCCTCCAGCGGGACGTGCCTGCCGTAGTGGCCGAGCACCATGGCGAGGGAGGCGGCGCCGCACTCCACGGCCTCCATCTGCAGGACCGTCGGCGTGCGGACGGTCTTCGCCCTGCCCTTGGGGACCGGGCGCTTGGGCGGAGCGGAGCGGCGCCTGCTCCGGGTCTCCTGTGCGGTGCTCACGGCAGCAGCCAATCGACGGGACGCTGGTCGGCCAGCCGGATCGAGCCCGAGGCCATGGTCATGGAGGTGAGGCCGAACGGCGGGCCGTCCTTGGACGACCACCGGTAACCGCTCTTCGTCGCCGAGGACTTGTCCAGCTTCACGAGTACGGCCACCGGACGGCCCTTCTTGGTGAACTGCTCGCCCAACTGGCTGTCCCCGAGGAACGCGGCTATCTGCTGGGCCGACTCCGCGGAGCGGTCCACCGACTTCACGTGCCCGCGCAGCACGCCGTACGTCTGGGTGGGCACCGAGGAGACGGTCAGGTCGACCCCGGCGTCCGCGGGGATGGAGGCGGCGTTCTCGGCGGGCACGTACACCGTGGCGTACAGCGGGTCGGATGCGTGGGCGACCTTCTCCACGGCGGCCACGTTCGCGCCGGTCTGGATGATCTGACCGATGGTGGCGGCGAGCCCGGTGATCCGGCCCGCGGCGACCGTGCGGACGACGGTGTCGCCCTGTGCCGTCCTGACCTTGAGGACGGGGGAGCCGGCGGGCAGTCGCTCGCCCTGCTCGGCCAGCACGGCGGTGACCTGGCCCGCGACCGGGCTCTGCAGGATGTAACTGCCCTGTCCGTGGGTGAGGATGGCGGGCGCGCTGACCGTGGAGGCCACCGAGCCGGTCACCGCCCACACCGAGGCGGCCGCCACCGCGACCACCGTCACGGACAGCGCGAGCCAGCCCTGCGGCCGGGCGAAGCGCACGGGGAGGTCGAGTTCCTCCGGCGACTGGAGCTTGGCGAGGGCCTGTTGGCGGAACTGCACGGGACTTTCCCTCACCTGAAAACGAGGAAGGACCGGCTCGGCGAGCCGGCTGGTTCACGACAACGACAAGCCCCGGAGCCGGCGAACGGCTCCGGGACTCACGATCACAGGAGGTGCGATCAGAGACCGGCGACCAGGTTGGTGACCGGGGCGGTGTTCAGGCCGGTGACACCCTCGACGGTGCCGACAACCGTGTCGACCAGGCCGGAAACCGGGGCGATGCCGTCCACCAGGCCGGTGACGGTGCCGAGGGCGTTCACGGACAGGCCGCCGGAGACGTTGTCGAGCTCGGCGTCGGAGATCTCGACGGTCTCAACCTGGGGGGTGGAGTTCATGATGGAACTTCCCTTCACATGGATATCTCATAAGGGGGGAGCGGCACCCCTCTGGGGACAGAGCGACGACCGCGGACCGCGGGTGCCGGGCGTCCGTCTCCGGAGCCCTTCGCGGCTCCCGCGGTGCGATGGATCAAAGCACGCTGCGGGTCCGGGCTTCCAATCAACCAACCGTCTCACCAGGCAACTTGAGTCCCTGGGACCCCGATCCGTGCAGGAGTGCGCACGGCTCGGTGGCAGGTTCTTCACATGCGTCACCGCATCGGCTCGTCCCGGCTCTTGCTGATCGTCAGGCGAATCCGACACTCCCGCCGCAATGGCATGGGGGAGTGGACGCGCTTGTGCAGAACCTTCGCCCGCCGTGACTTCGTTGAGTATTCAATGTGCAGATTCTCTGAAGCCGGGATTCGGCGCGCTGTTCACGACGGACCGTCGCCGACCGGCTACGGACCGTTTCAGCCCAGAAGCGCGTAGACCGTGCTCGCGCGGGCGGCGATCTCGCCCGAGTCCCCGTCGGTCATCGTGATGTCTGCAAACGCCATGCGCCGGCCGAGTTTGCTCAGGACCGCCTCGATCAGGACATCCGAACCGGACACCGCGCGCTGGAACGACGTCGACTGCTGAACCGTCGTCATGGGTCCGTACGCCCCGCGCGCCGCCGACACCGCGATCACCGTCGCCGTGTCCGCGGCGGCCATCAGCGCCTGTCCCGACAGCCCTCCGCCCTCCCGCGACAAGCGGTCCGACCAGGGCAGACGCAGAATCGCCCGGTCGTCTCCCACCGCCTCGACACGCAGGCCCAACTCGAGCACCCATGGGGCGAAATCGGCGGAGAGGATCTTGTCGGCTTCGGCGGTCGTCATCGTCATATGGGCGATTGTTCCCCGTGCCGCTGCGTCAGACGCGGGTCATGGCCGATTCGGCATCCGGCAAAGAGAGTTGGCAAACGGAATTGAACGCACCACGCGGCCCCTGCGTACCAACAGCCATCCAGGCGCCAGAACAGAACAGCTGCCGAACGGCGGCAAAGACTCCGGTCCCCCCAGGAGGTCGAGAAGTTTGAGTCACAAGCGAATTCCGAAGCGTAAGGCCGCGATCGCGGCGGGCAGCGTCGTGGCGCTCGGCGCGGCCGCAATCCTGCTGCCCAACGCCAACGCCTCCCAGGACGGTTCGTCGAACGGCGCCGCCGTCGCACCCAAGACCCTGAAGGCGACGGACGCCTCGGATCTCGCCGCGCAGCTCCAGCAGCTGCTCGGTCAGGCCTTCGCCGGTTCGTACTACGACTCGGGCAGCCAGCAGCTCGTCGTCAACGTCATATCCGGCGACAACAACGTGGTGGTGCAGGCGAAGAAGGCCGGCGCGAAGGTCCGCGAGGTCAAGAACAGCCTCGCCGCGCTGAAGGCCGGGGCGCAGACCCTCAAGGCCAAGGCGACCATCCCGGGCACGGCGTGGGCGATCGACCCGAAGACCAACAAGCTCGCCGTCACGGCCGACAGCACGGTCACCGGCGCCAAGTGGGACAGACTGACGTCGACGGTCAAGAGCCTCGGCGCCGACATGGCGTCGGTGAAGAAGGCCTCCGGCACCTTCAAGACCCTGGTCTCGGGCGGCGACGCCATCTTCGCCCAGGCGGAGGGCGGCACGGTCCGCTGCTCCCTCGGCTTCAACGTCACCGCGAGCGACGGCAGTCCGGCCTTCCTGACCGCCGGTCACTGCGGAGTGGCCGCCAAGCAGTGGTCCGACTCCGAGACGGGCCAGCCCATCGCCACCGTGGACCAGGCCACCTTCCCCGGCGACGGTGACTTCTCCCTGGTCAAGTACGACGACCCCAACACCCAGGCCGCCAGCGAGGTCAACGTCGGCAACGGCCAGACCGTCCAGATCACGCAGGCCGCGGACGCCACCGTCGGCGAGCAGGTCTTCCGCATGGGCAGCACCACGGGCCTGCACGACGGCCAGGTCACCGGCCTCGACGCCACGGTCAACTTCCAGAGCGAGACCGATCCGGGCGGCGTGGACACCGTCACCGGACTCATCCAGACCAACGTCTGCGCCGAGGCCGGCGACAGCGGCGGCTCGCTGTTCACCCAGGACGGCAGCGCGGTCGGCATGACCTCCGGCGGCAGCGGCGACTGCACCGCCGGCGGCGAGACCTTCTTCCAGCCGGTGACCACGGCCCTGCAGGCCACGGGCGCCACGCTGGGCAACGGCGGCGCGGGCGCCGGCGACCAGGGCGGCGCGGCCGACCCCTCCGCCTCCGCGACCGACGGCACCGGCGCCGGCGACCAGGCGGGCGGCGGCGACGCGGTGGGCGGCTCGGCCGACCCGTCCGCGACGGCCACCGACGGCACCGGCGACCAGTCCGGCACGGGCGACCAGTCCGGGATCGGCGACCAGTCGGGTACCGGTGACCAGTCCGGGATCGGCGACCAGTCGGGTACCGGTGACCAGTCGGGCACCGGCACCGGCGACCAGTCCGGGGCCGGCGCGAACGACGGCTCGTCGCTCACCCAGACCCGCTGATCGGCCTGACCCGCGGTTCCGGTCGACAGTGGACGGCCCGGCCCTCCGGCGGGAGGGCCGGGCCGCACCGCGTTTGCGATCACCGCCGGTCCAGGGCCTGTTGCAGGCCCTGGGCCCGAAAAGCCTCAACAGAGCCTGCGGCGAGGGCGGTTCGGGCGGCGAGCTGGGAATCGGGTCCGCTTGGCCGGCGCACCGCACCACGCGACGGGACGTCATCCCGCCCCGCGTCCGCAGGCTCAGCGCGCCCTCAGCAGCAACAGCGCGACGTCGTCCAGCCGTTCGCGGGTCCCGTCGTCGTGCCGCACCAGATGGTCGGCCAGCTCCTCCAGCGGCAGCTCCCCGGCCTGCCCGAGCCGCTCCCCGAGGTCCGCCAGCGCGTCCTCGATGTCGACGCCCGGCGACTCGATCAGCCCGTCGGTGTACAGCGCGAGCACCGAGCCGGGTGCCAGGCCCACCTCCGTCGTCGGGTAGGCGGCGGCGCCGTCGATGCCGAGCAGCGGACCGCCGGCCAGATCGAGCACCCGTACCCGCCCGTCCGGACGCCGCAGCAGCGGCGGCGGATGACCGGCCCGGGCCATCACGGCCCGCCCGCGCGCCGGATCCAGCCGCAGATACAGACAGCTGGCGAACAGGTCGGCGCCCAGATCGATCAGCAGCCGGTTGGTGCTGCGCATGACCTCCTCCGGAGCCTGCCCCACGGTCGTGTACGCCCGCACTGCGGTGCGGATCTGGCCCATCAGCCCGGCCGCGGTCACGTTGTGCCCCTGCACGTCCCCGATCACCGCGGCCGCCACGCCCTGCGTGGGCACCAGGTCGTAGAAGTCGCCGCCGATCTCCATGCCCTGGGTGGCGGGCAGATAGCGCGAGGCCGCCTCGACGCCGGGCAGCGAGGGCAGCGAGTGCGGCAGCAGCGCCTGCTGCAGGCCGTGCGCCAGCCGGTGCTTGGCGTCGTACAGCAGGGCCCGCTCCAGGGCCTGCGCGATCAGACCGCCCAGGCTGGTGAGCACCGCCCGCTCGTCCGCGGGGAACGGGTGCGGCTCGGCATAGGCCAGCAGACAGGTGCCCACCGGCCTGCCGGACGCGATCAGCGGAAGGTACGCCCAGGCTTCGAAGCCGTCCTCAGGCGCCTGTACGTCCGGGTACAGCCGCTCCAGTTCCTCGCGGGAGGCGAAGAACGCAGGCACCCCGGTGGTCAGCGCGTGCGTGCCCGGTGTCGGCCGGGCCAGCGGCATCCCGTCGAACTGCTCCACGATCCGCGCGTCCGGATACCCGCGGTGCCCCAGCACGTGCAGCCGCCCCGCCTCGGAACCGAGGACGACCAGCGCCTGACTGCCGACGGCCGGCGCGATCTCGTCCGCGACCAGCTGCACCACGTCCTGCACCCCCACCGCCTCGGTGAGCGCCCCCGCCAGCGTCAGCATCTGCGAGATGGTGACCAGCCGGGACGGGGCGTCCCCGGGCTGCGGGCCTGCCCGGTTCATCTCCGTGACCGCCCGCGCCCGGGTCACCCGCACGCTCAGCCCGGTCGTACTCGGATACATCCGGAACGACAGCCAGTCCCCGGGCGGCCGCAGCGCCACGAACGACGTCGTGTGCTGGCTGAGCAGCGCCGCACGGTAACGGTCCTCGTAGACCGGGTCGTTGAGCCAGGGCACCGCGGCCCAGAGCTGGTTGCCCAGCAGTCTGCTGACCGGGACGCCGATCAGCTCGGCCGCGGCCGCGTTGGCGAAGCCCACCCGGCCGTGCAGGTCCAGGGAGCACAGCCCGTACGGCAGCCTGGCCACCATCCGCGCCGCCTCCACGGTGCCGAGCGTGCCGGCCGCCCCGGCCACCACCGGCGTGGCGAGCAGATCGGGCTCCGGCAGCGGCGGACGGCTCTCCTGGAGGGCGCGCTCCAGCCGCAGCGCCAGCCGGTCGCAGGCCGCCGTGAGATGGTCCCGCTCCCGGTCCGACAGCTCCGGCGGATGGGAGCCGGGCCAGGTCACGAAGACGGCGCCGTAGGCCGTCGACTCGGTCGCCACCGGCACGGCGGCCAGCGCGAAGGGGTACGGCAGCACCATGGCGATCCGGGGATAGCGGACCGCCATCTCCTCCTCGCCGCCCACCCACACCAGCCGCCGCTCGCGCAGCGCGTCGGCGACCGGGATCGGCGCGCTCAGCCCCACCCGTTCCCACGGCGCCGCGAACGCGCGCGGCAATCCCGCCATCACGGCCATCTCCAGCACCGGCTCACCGGCCGCCAGCAGATACACCGCGCCGGAGTGCGCGTGCACCTCGTCCATCATCGAGGCCAGCGCCAGCGAGAGCAGCGGTCGCCCCACCCGCGTCCGCACGGTCGCCGGCGTCTGGGCGGCCCCCTGCCCGTCGGACACGCCGACCACCTCCTCGCACGGCTCGGCGGCGGGTCCCAGGGATCAAATCTGCCCCCTGCGGACCGGACGCGCACGGCGAGCGGGGGGCGGCCGCGTCCGCGCGGCCCGAAGACGGGCAGGCGGAACCGCGCCTCGGTGAAGAACGTCCGCGTACCCCTTCGGGCCCGGACCATGCCACCCTAGTCGTTGCGCGCGGCAGCGTGCGGGCGCCCCGTGCGCGCCCCCGCGCACCCTGATGGCCGGTTCTTCGCGCACACGGGTGATGCGGGCCGCCAACAATGGGCACGCGCTCAACACCATGGACGAGTCGGACGAATCTGAGGGACGGGCAGTGATCCGCGTACTTCTGGTGCACGACGAGTGTCTGATGCGTTCGGTCCTGGCGGAGTGGCTGCGCCGGGAACCGGATCTGCGGGTGGAGGACACGACATGGCGGGGGGCGCCCGCCCGGCTGCGCGCGCTGCGGCCCGACATCTGCGCGGTGGACCTGGAGAGTTCGGACGGATGCGGCATCCCGCTCCTCGGTGAGCTGAGCCGCCGGGACCGGGACGGGATCCCGCCGAGACTCCTGGTCCTGGCCAGCGCGAGCAGGCCGGGGCTGCTGAAACGGGCGGCGGAGGCGGGGGCGCTCGGCTACGTCGACAAGGAGGGTTCGCCGGACCGCCTGGTGCGCGCGATCCGCCGGGTCGCCGAGGGGGAACGTTTCGTCGACGACTCGCTGGGGTTCGGCTTCCTCAAGGCGGCTCAGATGCCGCTGACCCGGCGTGAGCTGAGTGTGTTATCCCTGGCCGCCGAGGGCGCCTCCGTCGCGGAGATCGCCGGGAGCCTGCACCTGTCCAACGGGACGGTGCGCAACTACATGGCGGCCATCACCCGCAAGACCGGCGCCCGCAACCGCATCGACGCGATCCGCATCTCGCAGGGGGAGGGCTGGCTCTGACGCCGGCGCCCAGCTGCCGACCAGGTCCCGGTACAGGGGCGAGGACCGCACCAGTTCGTCGTGGGATCCGCAGGCGGTGCCCCGCCCGTCCAGCACCAGGACCCGACGCGCGCGCCGCGCCGAGCTGATGCGATGGGCGACGACGACCAGCGTGCCGCCGGGTCGCTGTGCGAAGGCCCGCTCCGCGCGCTCCTCCGCCTGCGGGTCCAGATGACAGGTGGCCTCGTCGAGCAGGGCGAGCGGGGCGTACGACAGATAGGCCCGGGTGAGCGCGATCAGCTGCCGTTCCCCCGCGGACAGCGCGGCCGGATCGACCTGGGACCCGGGCCCGCCGAGCCGCTCGAGCAGCGGGGCGAGCCCCACCGCCTCCGCGGCGGCGAGCAGTTCCGCATCCGGCACGGGCTCGGGCCGCAGGTATCCGAGGTTCTCGGCGAGGGTCCCGGTGAACACGTACGCCTCCTGCGGGATGAGCACCCGGTGCGCGGCGGCCCGGGCCGAGGGCACCGGCTCCCCGAAGACCCGGACGGAGCCGGACCTCGGCTCCAGCAGCCCGGCGACCAGCGCGGTGAGCGTCGACTTCCCGATCCCGCTCGGCCCCACCACGGCCAGGTGGGCGCCGGGCGGCAGGGTGAGGTCGAGGTCCTGGATGACGGGGGCGGCGGCGGGGCCGTAGGCGAAGGTGACGGAGGCGAGGGACAGGGC
>NZ_WVUG01000159.1 GCF_017614965.1 Streptomyces griseorubiginosus
GCCCTGAAGGGGCCTCGTCCTCAACCGCCGGACGGGCTGGATTGGCTGAGCGTGGCTCCGGAGTCTCCGGTCGCTCCTCCCCCGCCCGATAGACGGCCAGGATCTCGTTCGTCGACGTGTCCCGTACCGCGTTGAACCAGCGGCGGCAGCCCGCCGCGTGGGACCAGCGTTCCGCGAAGGGGCCCTTGGGGTTGGCGCGGAAGAAGAGGTACCTGGCCCACTCCTCGTCGGTGAGGGACGCCGGGTTCTCCGGGTACGGCACATGGGCCTGGCCGCCGTAGTGGAACTCGGCCTCGTCGCGCGGGCCGCACCACGGGCAGGGGATGAGCAGCATGTCGTTCGGCTCCCTTGAGGGTCCCTAGTGGGCCACCGCGGCCGCGCCGTGCTCGTCGACGAGCGCGCCGGTGGTGAAACGGTCGAGCGAGAAGGGGGCGTTGAGGGGGTGGGGCGTGTCGTGGGCGATGGTGTGGGCGTAGACCCAGCCGACGCCCGGGGTGGCCTTGAAACCGCCCGTGCCCCAGCCGCAGTTGAGGTAGAGGTTGTCCACGGGGGTGAGGCCGACGATCGGTGAGGCGTCGGGGCTGACGTCGACGATGCCGCCCCAGGTGCGCAGGACGTGGGCGCGGGCGAAGACCGGGAACAGCTCCAGCGCCGCCGACATCTGCTCCTCGATGATGTGGAACGCGCCGCGCTGCGTGTAGGAGTTGTACGCGTCGATGCCCGCGCCCATCACCAACTCGCCCTTGTGCGCCTGGCTGACGTACACGTGGACCGCGTTGGACATGACGACGGTCGGGTGGACCGGCTCCAGCAGTTCCGACACCAGCGCCTGCAACGGGTGGCTCTGGAGCGGGAGTTCGATGCCGGCCATGGCGGCGAGTACGGAGGTGTGGCCCGCCGAGCAGAGCGCCACCTTGCCCGCGGAGATCGGGCCGAGGCTGGTCCGCACGCCCACCACCCGGCCGCCGACCACGTCCAGGCCCGTCACCTCGCAGTTCTGGATGATGTCGACGCCGGCCGCGTCCGCCGACCGGGCCAGGCCCCAGGCCACGTGGTCGTGCTTGGCGATGCCGGCGCGCGGCTGGTAGGTGCCGCCGAGGACCGGGTAGCGGACGTCGGGTGAGGTGTTGACGATCGGGCAGACGTCCTTGACGCCGTCCGCGTCCAGCCACTCCGCGTCGACGCCGTTGAGGCGGTTGGCCTCGACGCGGCGCACGCTGTCGCGGACGTCCTGGAGGCTGTGGGCCAGGTTGAGCACGCCGCGCTGGGAGAAGAGGATCGGGTAGTCCAGCTCCTCGGCCAGGCCCTCCCAGAGCTTGAGGGCGTGCTCGTAGATGCCGGCGCTTTCGTCCCACAGGTAGTTGGAGCGGATGATCGTGGTGTTGCGGGCCATGTTGCCGCCCGCCAGCCAGCCCTTCTCCAGCACGGCGACGTTGGTGATGCCGTGGTTCCTCGCCAGGTAGTGGGCGGTGGCGAGGCCGTGTCCGCCGCCGCCGACGATGACGACGTCGTACGAGCGCTTCGGCTCGGGCGTGCGCCACAGCCAGTCGGGGTGTTCGGGAAGCTCGGCGCCGGGGGTGCGGGGGCTCATCGGGCGTCTCCGTTGTCGGACAGATGCGGGTAGAGCGGGTGCTTGGCGGCCAGCGCCTCGGTGCGGGCGCGCAGGGCCGCCACGTCGGGTTCCGGCTGGAGGGCGAGGGCGATGACGTCCGCCACCTCGGCGAAGTCCTCCTTGGTGAAGCCCCGGGTGGCGAGGGCGGGGGTGCCGATGCGCAGGCCCGAGGTGACCATGGGCGGGCGCGGGTCGAAGGGCACGGCGTTGCGGTTGACGGTGATGCCGATCTCGTGGAGCAGGTCCTCCGCCTGGCGGCCGTCCAGCGGGGATTCGCGCAGGTCGACGAGGACCAGGTGGACGTCGGTGCCGCCGGTGAGCACCTTCACGCCCGCGGCCGTCGCGTCCGGTCGGGTCAGACGCTCGGCGAGGACGCGGGCTCCGGCGAGGGTCCTCGCCTGCCGCTCGGCGAACTCCGGTGACGCGGCGACCTTGAAGGAGACCGCCTTCGCCGCGATGACATGCTCCAGCGGGCCGCCCTGCATGCCGGGGAACACCGCCGAGTTGATCTTCTTGGCGAGGTCGGCGTCGTCGGTGAGGATCACTCCGCCGCGCGGGCCGCCGAGGGTCTTGTGGGTGGTGGTCGTGGTGACGTGGGCGTGCGGTACGGGGTTCGGGTGCAGGCCCGCCGCGACCAGGCCGGCGAAGTGCGCCATGTCGACCATCAGCAGGGCGCCGACCTCGTCGGCGATCCGGCGGAAGGCCGCGAAGTCCAGGTGCCGGGGGTACGCCGACCAGCCCGCGATGATCATCTTGGGGCGGTGTTCCTTGGCGAGGCGCTCGACCTCGTCCAGGTCGACCAGGTTGTCGGCCTCGGAGACGTGGTAGGGCACGACGTTGAGCATCTTGCCGCTGTAGTTGATGCGCATGCCGTGGGTGAGATGGCCGCCGTGCGCGAGGTCGAGGCCGAGGACGGTGTCGCCGGGCCGCAACAGGGCGAAGAACACGGCGGTGTTGGCCTGGGCGCCGGAGTGCGGCTGGACGTTGGCGTACCCGGCACCGAACAGGGACTTGATCCGTTCGATCGCCAACCGCTCGGTGACGTCGACGTGTTCGCAGCCGCCGTAGTAGCGGCGGCCGGGATAGCCTTCGGCGTACTTGTTGGTGGCGACCGAGCCCTGGGCCTCCATCACGGCGGTGGGGGCGAAGTTCTCGGAGGCGATCATCTCGAGGGTGGACTGCTGGCGGTGCAGCTCGGCCCGCAGGGCCGCGTGGACCTCGGGGTCCAGCTCCGCCAGGGGGGTGTTCAGCGCGTTCATACGGCGTTCGCGTTCCTCTCGGCGGCCTCGACGACGTTGGCGGGCGACATCGCCCGGGTCATGGGGCCCACGCCCCCGGGCACCGGCGCCCAGCGCTCCGCGGGACGGGCCGCGACAGCCGGTCGGGCGGCAGCGGCGCCATCGTGGCTGGTCGCGCCCCGCGGCGGAGCCGCACGGTGACACAGCCCCGCGCCCCTTCGGGGCGCTGCCGAACCGGACCCGGCTCTGCCTGAGAGTTGTGCGGTCACCGGTGGTGCTCCTTGTCCTTGACGGCTAACCACGGAGACGGGACATGGTCGGGTCGAACAACGGCTCCTCGGTGACCACGGCCTCCACCCGCTGGTCGAAATACCCGATGTGCAGCACCGTCCCCGGCGCGGCCAGCTCCGTCGGGAGCCAGGCGTACGCGATCCCCTTGCCGATCGTGTAGCCGTACGCCGCGCTGGTGACGTAACCGACGGCCCGCTCGCCGTCGTACACCGGCTCCTTGCCGAGGACGACCGACCGCGGGTCGTCGATGGTGAGGCAGGTCAGCCTGCGCCCCACGTTCTCCCTGCGGTGCAGCAGCGCCGCCTTGCCGATGAAGTCCGGCTTGTCGAGCTTGACGGCGAAGTCCACGCCGGCCTCGTACGGGTCGTGCTCGTAGGTCATGTCGGTGCCGAAGGACCGGTAGCCCTTCTCCAGGCGCAGGCTGTTGAAGGCGCCGCGGCCGGCGATGACGCCGCCCAGCGGTTCGGCCGCCGCCCACAGCGTGTCCCAGAGCTTCTCGCCCAGGTCGGCGGTGGTGTACAGCTCCCAGCCGAGCTCACCGACGTACGACAGGCGCATGGCGGTGACCGGGACGGAGCCGATGTGGGCGCGCTTGGCGCGGAAGTACTTCAGCCCGTCGTTGGAGAAGTCCTCGTCCGTCAGCGGCTGCAGGACCTTGCGGGCCAGCGGCCCCCACAGGCCGATGCAGCAGGTGCCGGGCGTGATGTCACGGACCTGGACCGTGCCGTCGGCCGGCAGGTGGCGGGTGAACCAGTCGAGGTCCAGGTTGCCGTTGGCGCCGACCTGGAACAGGTCGCGGGCCAGCCGCGCCACCGTGATGTCGCTGCGGATGCCGCCGTCGTGGTCCAGGAGCAGCGTGTACGTCACCGAGCCGACCGACTTGGCGACCTTGCCGGTGACCAGCCGCTCCAGGAAGTCGGCGGCACCGGGGCCGCTGACCTCCAGGCGCTTGAGGGCGGTCATGTCGTACAGGGCGACGGTCTCACGGGTGGCCTGGGCCTCGGCGCCGACGATCGGCGACCAGTACCGCGCCGCCCAGTCGTTGGGGGTGGGGATGGAACGGCCTTCCACCAGGCGGGCGTTGGCCTCGTACCACTGCGGGCGCTCCCAGCCGTTCGCCTCCAGGAAGAACGCGCCGTGCTCCTGCTGGCGGGTGTGGAAGGGGCTCTTGCGGATCGGGCGCGGCTTTCCACTCGGCTGCAGCGGGTGGAGGATGTCGTAGACCTCGACGAAGTTCTGGCAGTCGCGGGCCAGGACGTACTCGGGGGTCAGCTGGTGCGGTTCGAAGCGGTTGACGTCGCACTCGTGCAGGTCGAAGGACGAGCAGTGGCCGTCGACCAGCCACTCGGCCATCGCCCGGCCCACGCCCGCGGAGTGGGTGACCCAGACGGCCTCGGCGACCCAGAAGCCCTTGACGTCCGGGGACTCGCCGAGCAGCGGGAAGTTGTCGGTGGTGAAGGAGAAGAGGCCGTTGATGCCCTCCTCGATCTTCGCGTCCTGGGTCGCGGGGAGCAGGGACTGTGTCTCGGTCCAGGCGGGCGCGAAGTCCTCCTCGGTGAACTTCAGCACCGAGGGCATCTGGTCGGCCGCGTCCACGGAGAGGATGTCGTCCGCCGAGATCGGCATGGGGCGGTGGCCGTAGTAGCCGATGCCGATGCCGTCGAAGCGGTCGCGGTAGTAGAGGTCGGCGTCCTGGTGGCGCAGGATCGGGCGGACCGCCTCCTCGGTCTGGCCGGCGAGGGCGGGAATGGGGCCGGTCCAGGCGAGCTGGTGGGCGAGCGGGGTCAGCGGGAGGTTCATGCCGGCCATGCGGGCGATCCTGGGGCCCCAGATGCCGGCGCAGCACACGACGATGTCGGCGTCGAGATCGCCGTGGTCGGTGCGGACGCCGGTGACCTCGCCGTCGGCCTGGAGGACGTCGAGGACCTCGTGGCGGGCGAGGAAGCGTACGCCGCGCCCGGTGGCCCGGCGGATCTGGGCCTCGACCGCGAGGACGGCCTTGGCCAGGCCGTCGGTGGGGACCAGGAGGCCGCCGAGGACCTTGTCACGGTCGACCAGGGGGTGCTGCTCGACGCACTCGTCGGGGGTCAGCAGGCGGGCCTCGACGCCCCAGGCGGTGATCCAGCCGTGCCGGCGGTGCAGTTCCGTCAGGCGCTCGGGGGTGGTGGCCACCTCGAGGCCGCCGACCTGCAGGAAGCAGGGCTTGCCGTCGACGTCGAGGGAGCAGAACTTCTCGACGGTGTAGCGGGCCAGCTCGGTCATGGTCTTCGACGAGTTCGTCTGGAAGACCAGGCCGGGAGCGTGCGACGAGGATCCTCCGGTGGCCGGGAGGGGGCCCTGGTCGACCACGGTCACTTCGGTCCAGCCTCGTGCGGAGATCTCGTCCGCGAGGGCCGCACCCACGACGCCCGCTCCGATGATCACCACTCGGGGTCCCGCCATCGCCGCACCTCCGAAATCAAACCGGTCAGTTGCTGCCTACGCAACACGATTCAGGTTGCGCAACTCAGCGTGCCTGCCGTCGGGAGGGGGTGTCAAGGGGTCCGTGACGTCGGAAAACGGCCCGTCAGGGCCGGAACACGGCAATGCCCGGCGGGCGGTGCGCTGCTGCGCGCACCGCCCGCCGGGCAGGTCCGACCGGTTCGTGCCGTGGGCTACTTGAGCCAGGCGTCCACCTTGTCCTTGTTGGCGTCGACCCACTTCTTGGCGGCCGCGTCGTCGGACAGCTTGTCCTGGGCGATGTACTTGGCGACCTCGTTCTGGTCGTCGTTCGTCCAGTTGAAGTTCTTCACCAGGTTGTAGGCGGGGCTGCCGGACTTGGCGAACTTCGCGCTGACGATCTTGTTGAGGTTGTAGACGGGGTAGTCGCAGGCGACCTTGGCCGCGTCCGCGTCACAGCCCGTCTTGTACGCGGGCAGACTGACCTTCTTCAGCGGCACCTCGGAAAGGAACCACTGCGGCTCGTAGAAGTAGCCGATGACCCACTTCTTGTTCTTCTCGGCGTCGCGGAAGGCCGTGATGAGGGCGGCCTCACTGCCCGCGTAGACCACCTTGAAGTTGAGGTTCAGGTTCTTCACCAGCGCCGCGTCGTTGGTGACGTAGGACGGGTCGCCGTCCAGGAGCTGGCCCTTGCCGCCCGACTCGGACGTCTTGAACTTCGCCGCGTACTTGTTGAGGTTCTTGTAGTCGAGGATGTCCGGGTGGGCCTTGGCCAGCCACGGCGGCACGTACCAGCCGATGATGCCCTTGTTGCCGGTCTGGCCGGCGTCCACGGCGGTCTTCTGCTGGTCGATGTACTTCTTCACCAGGTCGGCGTGGCCCCAGTTCTCCAGCACGGCGTCCACCTCGCCGGTGCCGAAGCCCTGCCAGGCGATCTGTTCCTTCAGGTTCTTCTTGTTGACCGTGCAGCCGAGGTTGTGCTGGGCGACGTACGCGACGACCGCCGCGTCGGCCTCGTAACCCACCCAGGGGTTGACCGCGAGGTTGAAGGTGCCGCACTTGCCGGAGCTGCCCGAGCTGCTGCCGGAGCCCGACGAGGTGTCGCCGACCTTCGCGCCGCCGCAGGCGGTGAGGGTGAGGCCGAGGACGGCCAGGCCGGCCGCGCCGGCTCGCCAGTGTCTTGCCATGGTGTGTCCTGCTCCTTTAAGCGCCGGCGCGTCGCGCCGCGGCCTGAGTGATCCGGTCGAACATGACTCCGAGCAGTACGATGGCGAGCCCTGCCGCCAGCCCCTTGCCGTACAGCTCGACCTGCGAGAATCCGGCCACGACGTCGTAGCCGAGGGCTCCTGCTCCTACCAGGCCGCCCACAACAACCATCGACAGCACGTAGATCAGGCCCTGGTTGGTCGCGAGCGTCAGGGCACTGCGTGACATCGGCAGTTGGACCTTGGTGATGATCTGCCAGGTGTTGCACCCGGCGGAGGTGGCCGCCTCCACGGTGGTCTCGGGCACCGCCCGGATCCCGTCCGCGATGATCTTCATGGCCACCGGGGCGCCGTAGACGATCGCGGCGACGATGGCCGTGAAGCGGGTGGCGCCGAACAGTGCGAGGAACGGCACCAGGTAGACGAAGGGCGGCATGACCTGGGCCGCGTCCAGGGTGGGCCGGATCGTCCGGTCCACCAGCGCGCTGCGACCCATCCACACGCCGAAGACGACGCCGAGGATCATCACCAGTACCGTCGCGACGATCGTCGAGGCGAGCGTGGTCATGGCGTCCGACCACACGCCGGTGGCGACCAGCAGCCCCACGCACACGGCGGTGGTGACCCCGGACTTCCAGCCGCCCAGCACCATGGCGAGGGCGATCAGCACCGCGCCGACCAGCCACCACGGGGAGTCGGTGAGCAGGGTCTGGAACGGGTTGAGCAGGCCGTTGGTGATGCCGTCACGGAAGGCGTTGGTCAGGCCCGACAGGTTGTCCTGCACCCAGGTGGCCGCGGTGTCCGTCGCACTCGCGATGTGGCTGCCGACGGTGCCGTCGCCGGGGAAGTCGGCCGCCCACAGGTAGGTGTGCGAGAGGTAGATCAGGACCACCGTGACCACGGCGCCGGCGCCCAGCAGGGCAGGGCGCCACCTGGTGAGGTCGTGCCTGGCGTTGCGCGCGTTCTCCTCGCGCGCGGCGGCCGCGGTGGTGACCCGGTCCAGCACGATCGCCAGGATCACGATGGCGAGGCCCGCGTTGAAGGCCGTGCCGACGTCGAGCGACTGCAGCGCCTGCAGGACGTTGACGCCGAGGCCCGGCGCGTTGATCAGGGCCGCGATGGTGACCATGGCCAGGGCGGCCATGATGGTCTGGTTGACGCCCATCACCACGGTCCGCTTGGACATCGGCAGCAGGACCTTCAGCAGCGACTGACGGCGCGTGGCACCGAGGGAGTCGGCCGCCTCGACGGTCGTCTTCGACACGTTGCGGATGGCGTGCGCCGTGATGCGGATCGTCGGCGGGGCCGCGTAGATCACGGTGGCGATGGTGGCCGACGCACCGCCGATGAGGAAGAACAGGGTCAGCGGCGCCAGGTAGACGAAGGTCGGCATCGTCTGCATGAAGTCCAGGAACGGTGTGATGAACCGGTTGAAGCGGTCCGAGAGTCCGGCCCACACCCCGAGCGGGATCGCGAAGAGCAGTGCCACGAACACCGCGCACAGGGTGAGCGCCAGGGTGTCCATGCTCTCCTGCCACAGGCCCTGCAGCCCGAGGAAGGTAAGACCGGCCACGGCCAGCAGGGCGACCTTCCAGTTGCCCAGGGCCCAGGAGACGAATCCGGCGAGGCCGACGACACCGAGCCAGCCGATCTGCGGGACCGGGCGGGCCCCCGACGGCTGGGAGATCAGGTGCTGGACGAAGGTCACGAGGTTGTCGATGACCAGCCGGATCTCGTTGAAGAAGTACAGAAAGAGCGGGTTGGAGTTGCGGTTGGCGCCGATGGAGTCGTTGAGGTCGTTGAGCCACCGGTGCAGGTCGGTCAGATCCGCCACCGCCAGCGACAGGGTCTGCTTGCCGCGCAGGACGGCGAAGAGCACCAGCCAGACGACGAGGATCGCGGCGATGACCACGGGCCGGCCGACCTTGCGCACGCTCCTTGCGGGCGCGGCCGGTGGCGCGGCCTCCGTCTGCTCCGGTTTCTCTATGGCGACGGTCATCAGGCGCCGCCTTCCTGCCCGGCGACGACCGACAGGATCTCCTCGTCGCCGACGATGCCGAGCAGCTTGCCGTTCTCGACGACCTTGACCGGCTTGTCGGCGGCCAGGACGGCCCGGGTGGCCTCCTTGACCACGACGTCCGGGCCCAGCTCGGGGCCGTCGAGTTCGTCGCCGTCCTCCGGGGCGCGCATGATCCAGCGCAGGGTGAGGACGTCTCCGCGCGGCACGTCCTTGACGAACTCACGGACGTAGTCGTCGGCGGGGGCTCCCACCAGCTCGTCGCCGGTGCCGCACTGGACCATCTTCCCGTCCCGCATGATGAGGATGCGGTCGCCCAGCTTGAGCGCCTCGGAGAGGTCGTGGGTGATGAACACCATGGTCTTGCCGACCTCGTGGTGCAGCCGGATGACCTCGTTCTGCATGTCGCGCCGGATGAGCGGGTCCAGCGCGGAGAAGGGCTCGTCGAAGAAGAGGACGTCCGGGTCGCCCGCCAAGGCCCGTGCCAGACCGACGCGCTGCTGCATACCGCCGGACAGCTGGTCGGGATACGACTTCTCGTAACCGGAAAGACCGACCAGTTCCACGACCTCCAGGGCGCGCTTGGTGCGCTCCGCCCTGCTCATGCCGCGGATCTCCAGGCCGAAGGCCACGTTGTCGACGACCCGGCGGTGCGGCAGCAGCCCGAAGTGCTGGAAGACCATGGAGAACTTGCGGCGCCGCAGGTCCCGCAGCCGGGCCGCGTCCGCCTCCCGGATGTCCTGGCCCTCGAAGACGACCTCACCCGTGGTGGGTTCGATCAGCCGGGTCAGACAGCGCACCAGGGTGGACTTGCCGGAACCCGACAGGCCCATGACGACGAAGACCTCGCCGGGCGCCACGTCGAAGCTGACGTCGCGCACGGCGGCGGTGCATCCGGTGCGGTCCATCAGCTCCCGGCGGGAGAGACCGCACAGTTCCTCGGACTCCGGCACCTTCTCGGCCTTGGGTCCGAACACCTTCCACAGCCTGCGCACGGATATGACCGGAGTGCCGTCCGAGTCCTGGGGCGTGCCGCGCCGCTGCGGCACCTCGGTCTGTGTGGGGGTCACGATCGACCTCTTTTCGGCGTTCAGCCGCGGAACCAGTGCTGCGGCCGGGGTTGGATGTTCTGCCAGACATGCTTGGGCTCTCGGTACTCGTTCAGGCCGGTCGGTCCCAACTCCCGGCCCACGCCCGAATGCCCGAAGCCACCCCACTCCGCCTGCGGCACATAGGGGTGGTAGTCGTTGATCCACACGGTGCCGTGGCGCAGCCGCCGGGCCAGGCGCTGGGCCTTGCCGGCGTCCTGGGTCCAGACGGCGCCGGCGAGGCCGTACTCGGTGTCGTTGGCGATGCGAACGGCGTCGTCCTCGTCGGTGAAACGCTCCACGGTGAGCACGGGCCCGAAGGACTCCTCGTGCACCACCCGCATGTCCTGTGTGCACTCATCGAGGACGGTCGGCGGGTAGTAGTGGCCGCCCGCGAGGGCCGGGTCGTCGGGCCGGGCACCGCCGCAGCGCAGTACGGCGCCCTCCGCCAGGCCCGCCGCGACGTACGCCTCGACCTTCGCCAGGTGCTGCGCGGAGATCAGCGCGCCGGTCTCGGCGTCGGGATCGAAGGGGCCGCCGAGGCGGATCCGCCGGGCGCGACGGACGACCTCGTCGACGAAGCGGTCGTGCAGCGAGTCCTCGACGATCAGCCGCGCGCCGGCCGAGCAGACCTGCCCGGAGTGCAGGAAGACCGCGGTCAGGGCGAAGTCGACGGCGGTGTCGAAGTCGGCGTCGGCGAAGACGACGTTGGGGTTCTTGCCGCCCAGTTCGAGAGCGACCTTCTTCACCGTGGCGGCGGCGGTCGCCATGATGTGCCGGCCGGTGTTCAGGCCGCCGGTGAAGGAGACCATGTCGACCGCCGGGTGCTCGGAGAGGGGCGCGCCCACCTCGGGGCCCGCGCCCAGCACGAGATTGGCCACACCCGCGGGAACTCCCGCCTCCTGAAGCGCCTTCATCAGCAGGACGGAGGTCGAGGGGGTGAGTTCGCTGGGCTTGAGGATGATCGTGTTGCCGGCCAGCAGAGCCGGGGCGACCTTCCAACTGGCCTGCAGCAGCGGGTAGTTCCAGGGGGTGATCAGTCCGCACACGCCGACCGGCTCGTAGACCACGCGGCTGATGGCGTCGTCGCGGCCGGTGTCGATCACGCGGCCGGCGTCGGTGCCGCCGAGGCCGCCGTAGTAACGGAAGCAGGAGACCACGTCGGCGATGTCGTACTCGCTCTCCACCAGGCGTTTGCCGGTGTCCAGCGACTCGGCGCGGGCGAACTCCTTGGCGTCGCGCTCGATGATGTCGGCGGTGCGCAGCAGCAGGGCGCCGCGTTCCCGCTCGGGGGTGTGCGGCCAGGGTCCTTCGTCGAAGGCGCGGCGGGCCGCGGCGATCGCCGCCTCGGTGTCGGCACGGGTGCCCTCCGATACGGTCGCGGCGAGCGTGCCGTCGGCGGGACATCGGATCTCGCGGCGGCCGCCGGCCACCGGCTCCCGCCATTCACCGTCCAGATACAGGTCTGCCACGCGCCCAGCCCTTCAACCGAAATGCGTTGCGCATCGTGCATCCAATTGCTTGTGGTGGAACACCTTGGCGAATGTGAAGACATACGTCAAGAGGTTCGCCGATGACGATTCAGCAAGGGCCCGACCGTCCGTTCTCTCTTGACCGAAGGACCCTTCCGCTTGGAGCATGTTGCGTATCGCTCACCAAGTTGTGCATTACGCACCGACGGAGGCCACCCATGTCCCCTCGTCCCCAGCCCGGCCGTGAGTACGTCCTCACCCTCTCGTGTCCCGACAGCGCGGGCCTCGTCCATGCCGTGAGCGGGTTCCTCGTCCGCAACTCGGGCAACATCCTGGAGAGCCAGCAGTTCGACGACCGGCTCCAGGGCCGTTTCTTCATGAGGGTCCACTTCGATGTTTCCGATCCGAGCGTCGGACTGGAACATCTGCGTTACCGGTTCGGACCCGTCGCCGAGGCCCACCACATCTCCTGGACGCTGCGGGACGCCGCCACCCCGACCCGGACGCTGATCACGGTGTCCAGGTTCGGGCACTGTCTGAACGACCTGCTCTTCCGCAAGCGCACCGGCGCCCTGAACATCGAGATCCCGGCGATCGTCTCCAACCACCGGGACTTCGAGAGCCTGGCGGAGACCTACGGCGTCCCCTTCCACCACGTCCCGGTCACCCGGGACACCAAGCCCGAGGCCGAGGCACGGCTCCTTGAGCTGGTGCGCGAACTGGACGTGGACCTCGTCGTCCTGGCCCGCTACATGCAGATCCTCTCCGACGACCTGTGCAAGCAGCTCGAGGGCCGCGCCATCAACATCCACCACTCCTTCCTCCCCAGCTTCAAGGGCGCCCGCCCCTACGAGCAGGCCTACGACCGGGGCGTGAAGCTGGTCGGCGCGACGGCGCACTACGTCACGCCGGACCTGGACGAGGGCCAGATCATCGAGCAGGACGTGGTCCGCGTGGACCACTCCCTCGACCCCGGCGAACTGGTCACGGTCGGCCGTGACGTCGAGGCACAGGTCCTGGCACACGCCGTGAAGTGGCACAGCGAGAGCCGGGTGATGGTCGACGGCAACCGCACGGTGGTCTTCCGCTGAGCGGGACACGGACGACACAGCCGAGGGGCGGGCCCAAGACACAGGCCCGCCCCTTCGTCGTATACGGCGATCAGCGGCCGAGTCGGTCCAGCAGGGACCGGCGCCAGGCCTCCGTCTCGGCGATCTGGTTGAAGGTGAACAGGTGCAGGCCCGCCACCCCCGCCGACGGCGCGGTCAGGGCCTGCTCGCAGCGCTCCAGCAGTCTCTGCGGCGAGTAGCCGCCGGGGGCGGCGAAGCGCAGGAACCACGACGCGTGCTTGGTCAGGAAGCGGGTCGACTCCCCCACGCCGATCTTCGTGGCCATCGCGAGCAGCTTCGCGCGCTGCACGGGTCCGGCGACACCGACGTACAGGGGCAGGGTGACGTCCCGGCGCCGCACCCGCGCGATCCACTCCGCCAGCACCCGCGGATCGAAGCAGAGGTTGCTGACGATGTACGTGGCGTGCTCGCGCTTGTCCCACATGGACTGGATCGTGACGTCGTCGTGGATGAGGGGATGGCTCTCCGGATATCCGGTGATCCCCCGGTGCGCGAAGGGGCTGCCCAGCTCGCTCAGCGCCCGCAGCACCGGCAGCGCGCCGTCGTACACCCCGGCCGGCGGATCGGCGTCGCCGGCCGGGACGAACACGTCGTCCACGCCGGCCTCGCGCAGCCGGGCCGCGACCTCCTTGAGGTGCACCTCGTCCCGCAGCAGCCGTGCCGGGACGTGCGGGACGACGCGGTAGCCGTGCGCGGCGAGCCTCTCCGTGAGGGCCAGGGTCGGCTCCAGGCCCTTGACCGGCGACGCCGTCACCGTGACGACGACGTCACGCGGGACATGGGCGAGGACCTTCTCCTCGGTCGTCCTGGCCGGCAGCACCTCGTAGCGGACGCTGCCGAGCAGCGCCCCGAGCCCCGTGGCGGCCAAGACCTACCCCGCCTGCTTCTGGGCGTCGCGGTGGCGGTAGTACGCGGCCTTCGACGGAGCGAGCGGTTCCTTGCCCAGGATCAGGTCGGCGGCCTTCTCGGCGATCATCATCACCGGCGCGTAGATGTTGCCGTTGGTGACGTACGGCATCACGGAGGCGTCGACGACGCGCAGCCCCTCGACGCCGTGCACCCGCATGCTGGTCGGGTCGACGACGGCCATGTCGTCCGTGCCCATCTTGCAGGTGCAGGACGGGTGCAGGGCGGTCTCGCCCTCCTTGGCGACCCAGGCGAGGATCTCCTCGTCCGACTCCACCTTCGGTCCCGGCGAGATCTCACCACCGTTGTAGGGGGCGAGCGCGGGCTGGTTGAGGATCCTGCGGGCGACCCGGATCGCCTCGACCCATTCCCGGCGGTCCTGCTCGGTGGAGAGGTAGTTGAAGCGCAGGGCCGGGTGCTCGCGCGGGTCCCTGCTCTTGATCTTCACCGAGCCGATGGCGTCGGAGTACATGGGTCCGACGTGCACCTGGTAGCCGTGGCCGCCGGCCGGTGAGGAGCCGTCGTAGCGGACGGCGACCGGCAGGAAGTGGAACATCAGGTTGGGGTAGTCGACGTCCTCGTTGCTGCGGGCGAAGCCGCCGGCCTCGAAGTGGTTGGTCGCGGCCGGTCCCTTCCGGAACAGCCACTGCAGCCCGATGAAGGGGGCGCGCCACTTCGCCATGTACGGCTGCAGGGAGACGGGCTGCTTGCAGGCGTACTGGACGTAGACCTCGAGGTGGTCCTGCATGTTCTCGCCGACGCCCGGCAGGTCGTGGACGACGTCGATGCCGAGGGCGCTCAGCTCCGCCGCGTTGCCGACGCCGGAGAGCTGGAGCAGCTGCGGCGAGTTGATCGCGCCGCCGCACAGGATCACTTCCCTGGCGCGGACCTGCTGCGGGGCGCCCCTGCCGTGCCGGTACTCGACGCCGACGGCGCGCTTGCCCTCGAACAGGACGCGGGTGACGAGGGTCCGGGTCCTGACGGTGAGGTTGGGGCGCTTCCTGACGGGCTTGAGGTACGCCTTGGAGGCCGACAGCCGGCGTCCGCGGTGGACGTTGCGGTCGAACTTGGCGAAGCCTTCCTGCCGGTAGCCGTTGACGTCGTCGGTCGGGGCGTAGCCGGCCTCCTCGGTGGCCTTCTGGAAGGCGGTGAAGAGCGGGTTGGTGGCGGGACCGCGCTCCAGGACGAGGGGACCGTCGTGGCCGCGGAACTCGTCGTCCGGGTCGGCGGCGAGACAGTTCTCCATGCGCTTGAAGTAGGGCAGACAGTGCGCGTAGTCCCAGGTCTCCATCCCGGGGTCGGCGGCCCAGCGCTCGTAGTCCATGGGGTTGCCGCGCTGGAAGATCATGCCGTTGATGCTGCTGGAGCCGCCGAGCACCTTGCCGCGGGCGTGGTAGACGCGGCGTCCGCCCATGTGCGGCTCGGGCTCGGACTCGTACTTCCAGTCGTAGAACCGGCTGCCGATCGGGTAGGTCAGGGCCGCGGGCATGTGGATGAAGACGTCCCACGGGTAGTCGGACCGGCCGGCCTCCAGCACCAGCACCCGGTTGGCCGGGTCCGCGGAGAGCCTGTTCGCCAGTGCGCTGCCTGCCGAACCGCCGCCGACGATGACGAAGTCGTACTGCAGGGGAGCCATGGTGCCTCGTCTCGCTCGCGCCGTCGATACGCGAGGCATGCTAATACGCGTAGCGCTATACGCACTAGGTTGCGTGGCGCGCAACTTAACCTTCAGCGCGAAACGGAGTCGGAGCGACCTTTACCATGCGAAAGGTCCTGGTCACGGTCGCCGAGGTAAACGCCTTGTACCGTACTGCGCGTATAGTTTCGCTGTGAGCAACCACAGCCAAGACACCGAAACGACGAATTCGCAGGCCGGCGGGGTGCAGTCGGTCGATCGAGCCATCAGCGTCCTCGAGATCCTGGCCCACCGTGGGGAGGCCGGCGTCAGTGAGGTGGCCGCCGAGATCGACGTTCACAAGTCCACCGCGTTCCGGCTGCTCGGTGCCCTGGAGGCGCGGGGTCTGGTGGAGCAGGCCGGCGAGCGCGGCAAGTACCGGCTCGGCTTCGGCATCGTGCGGCTGGCCGGCGCGGTCACCGGGCGCCTCGACATCACCCAGCAGGGCCGCCCGGTCTGTGAGCGTCTCGCCGAGGAGATCGGCGAGACCATCAACATCGCGGTGATGCAGGAGCACTTCGCGATCAACCTCTACCAGGTGCGCGGTCCGGCGGCCGTCGCCGCGCACAACTGGGTCGGCGAGCTGACCCCGCTGCACGCCACCTCCAGCGGCAAGATCCTCCTCGCCCACCTGCCCACCAAGGAGCGCGCGGCGCTGCTCGCCGAGGCCGGGCTGAAGAAGGTCACCCCCCACACCATCACCGCGAAGGCGAAGCTGGAGAAGAACCTCGCCGACGCACGGGAGCACGGCTACGCCTTCACCCTGGAGGAGCTGGAGATCGGCCTGCACGCCATGGCCGCCCCGATCCGCAACCAGGACGGCGAGGTCATCGCGGCACTCAGCGCCTCGGGGCCGTCGTACCGCTTCACCGAGGAGCGGCTGCACGAACTGGCCCCGGTGCTGCTCAAGGGCGCCGAGGAGATCAGTCACCGCATGGGCTACCTGGGCTGAGTCACCGTACCCAGCCGCTCGTTGACCCAGTCGTGGAAGGCGCCGATGTGGTGCTCGCTGGGCACCAGCACGCCTCCCTTGGCGTACATCCGGGAGTGCATGCCGGGCTGGGTGCGCTCGCACGCCTCGAAGTCCTGCCGGTTGACCCGGTCGAAGAGCTCCACGGAGCGACTGACGTCCTTGCCGCTGTCGACGACGTGCGGGAGGTAGAGCCAGTCGCACTCGACGATCGTGCGGTCGACGGCCACCGGGTACATGCGGTGGAAGATGACGTGGTCGGGGACGAGGTTGATGAAGACCTGCGGCTTGACGGTGATCGCGTAGTAGCGGCGGTCCTGGTCCTCGGCGACCCCCGGTATGCGCTCCAGCCCCTCGCTGCCGTCGACGGTGAAGCCCTGGATCTCCGCACCGAACTCGGCGCCGTGGCCGACGTAGTACTGGGCGGCGTAGCCGTCGGCGAACTCCGGGAGCACCTCGGTCAGTTCGGGGTGGATCGTGGCGCAGTGGTAGCACTCCATGAAGTTCTCGATGATGAGCTTCCAGTTCGCCCTGACGTCGTAGACGATGCGCCGGCCGACCGAGAGGTTGTCGATGTCGTAGTGGTCGATGGACTCGACGTCGCCGAGCCGCTCGACCACGGCGCCGATCACGTCCTCCTCGAAGGAGGGCGGGTTCTCCGCGAGGCACACCCACACATAGCCCAGCCACTCGCGCACGGCGACGCTCACCAGGCCGTACTCGGTGCGGCCGACGTCGGGCATCTTGGTGAGGTTGGGGGCGGCGACGAGCTTGCCGTTCAGGTCGTACGTCCAGGCGTGGTACGGGCATTGGAAGGCCCGCTTGACCTCGCCGGTCTCCTCGGTGCAGAGCCGGGCCCCGCGGTGCCGGCAGACGTTGAAGTACGCGCGGATCGAGTTGTCCCGGGCGCGGGTGACGAGGATGCTCTCGCGGCCCACGTCGACGGTGCGGAAGGCGCCCGGCTTGGCCAGCTCGGCGGCGCGCGCCACGCAGAACCACATGGTCTCGAAGATGCGCTCCTGCTCCTGGGCGAAGATCCCGGGGTCCGTATAGGAGGTGCCGGGCAGGGTGGCGATCAGGCTGTCCGGCAGGCTGGTCGAGGTCACGGTGCACTCCTCGGGAATCGTCGTGGAGGGATCATTCACGCGGCGAGCTGTTTGCGCAGGCGGGTGAACAGGCGCGGCTGGTTCATCCCGAGCACGGCGACGGGCCGGCCCGAACGCCGGTAGACGGCGAGGACGTTGCGGTCCTCGGCGGCGCCTTCCTCGATGGTCACGCTGTCGGCGCCGGCCGCGTGACCGGCGAACTGGATCTTTATGCCGTACTGGTCGGACCAGAAGTACGGCGGCCGGGGCACCCCCGGTTCCACCGCGCCGCCCGCGAGCAGCGTGGTGACGGCGGCGCCGGGCCGCTCCCGGGCGCCGGTCCAGTGCTCGACGCGGCGGTGCAGGCCCGCACGCGGGTCGTACCAGTTGGCGCAGTCGCCGACCGCGACCACACCGGCCAGGCTGGTGCGGCCGTCGGCGCCGCACTTGACGCCGTTGTCGAGGTCGACGCCGGATCCCGCCAGCCACTCGACGCAGGGGCGTGCCCCCACGCCGACGACCACGATGTCGGCGGGGACCGTCCGGCCGTCCTCCAGCAGGACCGCGTCGACACGCTTCTCGCCGCCCAGCCCCTTCACGCCGACCCCGCACAGCAGTCGTACGCCGTGGTCGGCGTGGAGGGCGGAGACGAGGGCGCCCATGGTCTCGCCCAGGGGGCCGGCCAGCGGTGTCGGAGCCGCTTCGACCACCGTCACGTCCAGGCCGAGGGCGCGGGCGGTGGAGGCGACCTCGGCGCCGATGAAGCCGCCGCCGATCACCACCAGCCGTCCGCCGCGGGCGAGTTCGTCGCGCAGGGCGCGGGCGTCGTCCAGGGTGCGCAGGGTGTGCACCCCGGCCAGCCCCGCGGAGCCGGGCAGGGTGCGGGCGGCGGCGCCGGTCGCGATGACGACGCCGTCGGCGCGCAACTCCCGTCCGTCGGCGAGGCGCACGGCACGGTCGCGGGCGTCGAGGCCGACGGCACGGGCGCCGAGCAGCCATTCGGCCCCCAGGTCCTCGTCGTCGGTCTCCAGCCCCAGGTCCGCCTCGCCGAGGGTGCCGGCCAGGAACTCCTTGGACAACGGCGGCCTGTCGTAGGGGCGGTGGAACTCCTCGCCGATGACGACGAGCCGCCCGTCGTAGCCCTGCGCCCGCAGCGAGCGCGCCGCCGACAGTCCCGCCAGCGACGCGCCCACGACGGCCACGGTCCTCACGCGGGACCTCCGGCCAGCCGGGAGGCGACGCAGGGCGGCAGGTTGGGGGCGTCCGTGGACACCCGCACGTAGATCATCCCGTCCTCGAGAACGACCTCGTGCGTACGCACCGGGAGCTTGGCCGGCGGGGCGTCGACGGCGCCGGTGCGCAGGTCGAACTTCGAGGCGTGCAGCGGGCATTCCACCTCGCAGCCCTCCAGCCAGCCGTCGGCGAGCGAGGCGTCCTGGTGGGTGCAGGTGTCGTCGATGGCGAAGACCTCGCCGTCGTCGGTGTGGAACACCGAGACCGGCGGATCGATGTCGAGCCGGAAGGCCTCGCCTCGCGGAAGATCCGCGAGACGGCACGCGGGAATCATCATGACACCTCGGTGCGTATAGCGAAACGGATTGCGGTAAGCGCAACATCAGTCTGAGGTCGCCCCAGAACCCTTGTCAAGGAGTTCAGAGGCCTTGTCGAACCCTGCCGATTGTTGCTCTTCATGCAACTTCTATCGCAATAAGCAACAAATGCAGGGCAGGGGTCGACCCTTCGATCGGTACGTCCGGGCAGGTCAGACGGTCAGTGACCGCGTGCGATCCACTCCTGCAGGTGCGGGGCCTCCGCACCGACGGTGGTCGTCTCCCCGTGACCGGTGTGCACGACGGTCGCACCGGGCAGCGTCAGCAGCCGCTCGCGGATCGACTCGACGATGGTCGGGAAGTCGCTGTACGAGCGTCCGGTGGCTCCGGGTCCGCCCGCGAAGAGGGTGTCGCCGCTGAAGAGCGCTCCCAGGGCCGGCGCGTACAGGCAGACCGCGCCGGGGGCGTGGCCGGGGGTGTGCAGCACGGTCAGCTCGACACCCGCCACGGACAGCACCTGCCCGTCGGCCAGTTCCGCGTCCGGCGTCCGGTCGGGGTGGGTCTGCTTCCACAGCGGCAGGTCGTCGGGGTGCAGCAGGACGGGGGCGCCGGTGCGGGCGGCGAGGGCGGGGGCGGCGTCGATGTGGTCGTTGTGGGCGTGGGTGCACACGATCGCCCGCAGCCTCCGCCCGCCGACGGCGCCGGCGATGGCGTCCGCGTCGTGCGCGGCGTCGACGACGATCACCT
>NZ_WVUG01000015.1 GCF_017614965.1 Streptomyces griseorubiginosus
GACGAACCCCAGCACCGCGTCCATCTCCCCGCCCTCCACCGCGAACACCGGCTCGAACCCCTCCGCACGGCACGCGGCCACGGTGAGTTCGCGCAGGTCGTACCCGTGCCGGAACATCACCAGGCGCTCGCCCTCCAGATCGGGGACACGGACCGTACGGCGGCCCGGGCCACCGGGCGCGGGCGCCTCCGGGGAGGAGACCACGACCAGGTCCTCGCGCAGCAGCTCGACCGTGGTCAGGGCGGGGGAGGGCGTCGGCAGCGGCAGCACCACCAGCGCGAGATCCAGCGCGCCCCGCGCCAGGAGCCGTACCAGATCGTGCGAGCCGCCCTCCTCGATCAGCAGCCGGATGCCGGGATAGCGGTCGTGGAAGGCGCGCAGCACATCCGGCAGCAGACCGGTGCACAGGCTCGGCGTCGCCCCCAACCGCACACGGCCGCCCCGGAGTTGGGCCAGCTCCTGCACCTCGTGCCGGGCGGTGTCCGCGTCGGCCAGGATGCGCCGGGCGAGTGGCAGCAGCGCCTCGCCCGCGTCGGTGAGCGTGATGTTGCCCCGCGCCCGCTGGAACAGATCCGCGCCGAGCTCCCGCTCCAGCGCCCTGATCTGCTGGGACAGGGACGGCTGGGCGACATGGACCGCCTCGGCGGCCCGGGTGAAATGCCGGGTCTCCGCGACCGCCACGAAGTACTGGAGCTGCTGGAACTGCATCCACCCAGCATAGGCTCCGCCTATCGAAACGAGCCGGACCATGTCTTGGACCGATGGGGCCGTTCGGCCCTAGCGTCTGGAGGCATGGCTCTGGCAACGCGGACGGACCGACGGCCGTCCATGGCACGCACCGTGTGGGACTCCTCCGTCGGCAAGAAGACCGTGATGGCGGTCAGCGGCCTGATCATGCTGCTGTACCTGGTCGTCCACATGATCGGAAACCTGAAGATCTTCTTCGGCGCGGGCGAGTTCAACCACTACGCGCACTGGCTGCGCACCATCGGCGAACCGTTCATGCACTACGAGTGGACGCTCTGGCTGATCCGCGTCGTCCTCGTGGTCGCCGTCGTCGCGCACGCCGTCTCCGCCTACCAGCTCAGCCGCCGCGACATCAGGGCGCGGCCCAGCAAGTACGTGCACAAAAAGCCGAGGGCCACCTACGCGACCCGGACCATGCGCTGGGGCGGGATCATCCTCGGCCTGTTCATCGTCTGGCACATCCTGGACCTGACCACCGGCACCGTGCACTCCGGCGGCTTCCAGCCGGGCCACCCGTACCAGAACGTCGTGGACACCTTCTCCACCTGGTACGGCGACGTCATCTACATCGTCGCGATGCTGGCGCTCGGGCTGCACGTGCGGCACGGCTTCTGGAGCGCCGCCCAGACCCTCGGCGCCGGCAGCCGCAGCCGCGACCGCGCCCTGAAGGCCGTCGCCAACGTCCTCGCGCTGCTGCTCACGGCCGGTTTCATCGCCGTACCCGTGGGCGTCATGACCGGAGTGGTGAGCTGACATGACCTACACCGACTACGTCACCGGCGAACCCGTCGCCGACACCAAGGCGCCCGCCGGGCCGATCAACGAGCGCTGGGACAAGCGCCGTTTCGAGGCCAAGCTGGTCAACCCGGCCAACCGGCGCAAGCACACGGTGATCGTCGTGGGCACCGGCCTCGCGGGCGGCTCCGCCGGCGCGACCCTCGCCGAACAGGGCTACCACGTCGTCCAGTTCTGCTACCAGGACTCACCGCGCCGCGCCCACTCCATCGCCGCGCAAGGAGGCATCAACGCGGCGAAGAACTACCGCAACGACGGCGACTCCGTCCACCGGCTCTTCTACGACACCGTCAAGGGCGGCGACTTCCGGGCCCGCGAGTCCAACGTCCACCGGCTCGCGCAGATCTCCGTCGAGATCATCGACCAGTGCGTGGCACAGGGCGTGCCCTTCGCCCGCGAGTACGGCGGCCTGCTCGACACCCGCTCCTTCGGCGGCGTCCAGGTCTCGCGCACCTTCTACGCCCGCGGCCAGACGGGCCAGCAGCTGCTGCTCGGCGCCTACCAGGCCCTCAGCCGGCAGATCGCGGCGGGCAACGTCGAGATGCACCCGCGCACCGAGATGCTCGACCTGATCGTCGTCGACGGGCGGGCGCGCGGCATCGTCGCCCGGGACCTGATCACCGGGAAGATCTCCACGTACTTCGCGGACGCCGTCGTGCTGGCCAGCGGCGGTTACGGCAACGTCTTCTACCTGTCGACGAACGCCATGAACTCCAACGCGACGGCCATCTGGCGGGCGCACCGCCGCGGCGCCTACTTCGCCAACCCCTGCTTCACCCAGATCCACCCCACCTGCATCCCGCGCACCGGCGACCACCAGTCCAAGCTGACGCTGATGAGCGAGTCGCTGCGCAACGACGGACGGATCTGGGTACCCAGGGCCAAGGGCGACGACCGGCCGCCGAACCGGATCCCCGAGGACGAGCGCGACTACTACCTGGAGCGCATCTACCCCTCCTTCGGCAACCTGGTCCCGCGCGACATCGCCTCCCGGGCCGCGAAGAACGTGTGCGACGAGGGACGCGGGGTGGGCCCCGGCGGGCAGGGCGTGTACCTGGACTTCGCCGACGCGATCAGGCGGATGGGGCGAAAGGCCGTCGAGGCCAAGTACGGCAACCTCTTCGACATGTACCAGCGGATCACCGACGAGGATCCGTACGAGGTGCCGATGCGCATCTACCCGGCGGTGCACTACACGATGGGCGGGCTGTGGGTCGACTACGACCTGCAGACCACGATCCCGGGCCTGTTCGCGATCGGTGAGGCCAACTTCTCGGACCACGGGGCGAACCGGCTGGGCGCCTCGGCGCTGATGCAGGGCCTGGCCGACGGCTACTTCGTCCTCCCGGCCACCATCAACGACTACCTCGCCCGCAACCCGCACCAGGAGCCGGTTACCGACCAGCACCCGGTGGTCCAGGAAGTGCTGGCGGAGACCGAGGACCGGCTCAACCTGCTGCTGTCGGTCGACGGCGACCGCACCCCCGACTCGTTCCACCGCGAAGTCGGGGAGCTGATGTGGGAGTTCTGCGGCATGGCCCGCACGGACGCCGGTCTGCGCAAGGCCCTGGAGCGCATCCCGCAGATCCGTGAGGAGTTCTGGCGGCGCATCAAGGTCCCCGGTACCGGCGAGGAGTTCAACCAGTCGCTGGAGAAGGCGAACCGCGTCGTCGACTACCTGGAGCTCGCCGAGCTGATGTGCCTCGACGCGCTGCACCGCGCCGAGTCCTGCGGCGGCCACTTCCGCGAGGAGTCTCAGACCCCGGACGGCGAAGCGGCCCGCAGGGACGACGAGTTCGCCTACGCGGCCGCCTGGGAGTTCACCGGCACCGGCGAGGCTCCGACCCTGCACAAGGAAGACCTGGTCTTCGAGTACGTCCATCCCACCCAGCGGAGCTACGCATGAAGCTCACCCTGCGCGTCTGGCGGCAGCGCGACGCCGACGCCGAAGGCGCCATGTCCACGTACGAGGTGGACGGCATCTCCTCCGACATGTCGTTCCTGGAGATGCTCGACGTCCTCAACGAACAGCTCATCCTGGCCGGCGAAGACCCGGTCGCCTTCGACCACGACTGCCGAGAGGGCATCTGCGGCGCGTGCTCGCTCGTCATCAACGGCGACGCGCACGGACCCGAGCGGACCACGACCTGCCAGCTGCACATGCGGTCCTTCAAGGACGGCGACACGATCGACATCGAGCCGTGGCGGGCCGCCGCCTTCCCGGTGATCAGGGACCTGGTCGTCGACCGCTCGGCCTTCGACCGGATCATCCAGGCCGGCGGTTACATCACCGCGCCGACCGGCTCCGCGCCCGAGGCGCACGCCACACCGGTGCCCAAGCCGGACGCCGACTTCGCCTTCGAGCACGCCGAGTGCATCGGCTGCGGCGCCTGCGTGGCGGCCTGCCCCAACGGCGCGGCGATGCTGTTCACCTCCGCCAAGGTCAACCACCTGGGCGTCCTGCCGCAGGGCGCGCCCGAGCGGGAGACCCGGGTGCTGGACATGGTGGCGCAGATGGACGAGGAGGGCTTCGGCGGCTGCACCCTGGCCGGGGAGTGCGCCACGGCCTGCCCCAAGGGCATCCCGCTGGTGTCCATCACGAGCATGAACAAGGAGTGGCTGCGCGCCACGCGGAAGGTGGCGAAGAGGTAGCGGCCACCTGGGCAGAAAGACGTTCGCCTCAGGGTGCGGACGGGCGGGGCCGGGAGGTGCTCCCCGGCCCCGTCTCGCCTGTCCGGGGTGGACGAGGAGGCCCTCCAACGGGTCGGTCAGGACACGGCCATGGGCTGGTCCACGCTGCCGCAGTGGGAGATGGCGTCCGCGGCCATGCTCAACCACCCGGCCGTCCGCACCGGACCGGGCGCCGCCCGGCGCACGGATCTCCTGCGGGCGCTGCACCCCGTACAGGAGGCCTCCGGACACGACTTCAAGTGTCTCCACTGCGCCCTGCTCGTCCTCGACGACGAGCGCCTGATCGTGCTGCACCGCCTGACCGGCACCGGCTACGCCCCGCGCATGTCCGGCATCGGCGACAACGTCCAGCTGCACACCCTCCTCGCCGACGCCCTCGTCGGCGGCGGGCACGTGCCCGGTCACGCACCCTCGGCGCAGGAGGTCGCCGGGCGCCGTGACGCGCCGGGCCAGGCGCCGACGACCGGCTCCTTCAACCTCGCCGCCCCGGGCGGGGAATGGGTGCGGAACGAGGGAACTCCCTCCGGCATCCCCGTCGTCGACGGCGTACTGGAGCGCGTGCTCGACCGGGCGGAGACCGGCAGATGGCTGGAGCACTGCGCACCGGCGAACTGACCGGTACCGTCCGAGCCGTTCAACAACCGCACATCAACGCTCTCTGCGCCCGTCACGCGAAGGTCAGCCGGCATCGGAAGAACAGGGGCGGCAGATCGCACGCCACGGGTCTGCTCCCCGCTCCGCCGACCCGGCCCGTGACCAGGAGAGAGCCATGACCGGCGTAACGACCCTCGACCGTCCCCCCAAGCCCGCGGCCCCCACCCGCTACACCGTCTCCCTGGCCCGCGACGAGGCCGATGTACGCGCCGCGCAGCGGCTGCGGCACGAGGTGTTCGCCGGTGAGATGGGTGCCCTGCTGTCCTCCCCGCAGCCCGGCCACGACATCGACGCCTTCGACGCCTACTGCGACCACCTGCTGGTCCGCGAGGAGACCACCGGGCAGGTCGTCGGCACCTACCGGCTGCTGCCGCCCGAGCGGGCCGCGGTCGCCGGACGACTCTACTCCGAGAGCGAGTTCGACCTGACCCCGCTCGACGCGATCCGCCCGGGCCTGGTCGAGGTGGGCCGCTCCTGCGTCCACCCCGGCCACCGCGACGGCGCCGTGATCGGCCTGATCTGGGCCGGCATCGCCCGCTACATGGTCGACCGCGGCCACGAGTGGCTGGCCGGCTGCTGCTCCATCCCGCTCGCCGACGGCGGCGCGCTCGCCTCCGCGACCTGGGACCGGGTGCGGGCCAAGCACCTGGCGCCGCAGGAGTACCGCGTACGGCCCCTGCTGCCCTGGGTCCCGAACGCCGCCGCCCCCGCCGCCCCGGCCGAACTCCCGGCCCTCCTGCGCGGGTATCTGCGCCTCGGCGCCTGGGTGTGCGCCGAGCCCGCCCACGACCCCGACTTCGGGGTCGCCGACCTGTACGTGCTGCTGTCGATGCGCCGGGTCAACCCGCGCTATCTGCGGCACTTCCTGTCCCTCGTGCCGGCCTGATGAGCGTCTGGCAGCCCAGCGCGCCCTGCACCCCACGGGCCTGCATAGAGGCGACGGCGTCCGCCACGGCCGTACCCCGTGCCGTGCTGCGGCTCGCGGCGGTCACGGTCCTGATGCTCACCGGGATCGTGCTGTCGCCGCTCGGCGGGAGGATCCCCGCCGAGTGGGTCAGGCGGTGGTGCCGGTGGATCGTACGGGCCGCAGGGGTCCGGGTCCGGATCACCGGCACCACCGTCCCCACCGGTGGTCTGCTGCTGGTCGCCAACCACATCTCCTGGATGGACATCCCGCTGCTCGCCGCCGTCCGTCCGGCCCGGATGCTCGCCAAGTCCGACATCCGGGACTGGCCGGTGGCGGGTCCCGTCGCGGCCCGCGGCGCGCTGTTCATCGACCGCAACCGGCTGCGCGCCCTGCCCGGCACGGTCGCCCGCATCGCGGACGCGCTGCGCGACGGGCAGGCCGTCGGGGTCTTCCCCGAGGGCAGCACCTGGTGCGGCCGCGCCCAGGGCAGCTTCCGCCGGGCCGTCTTCCAGGCCGCCCTCGACGCGGCCGTCCCCGTCCAGCCCGTCCACCTGCGCTACCGGATGACCGAGGGCTCGGCGAGCACGGCCCCGGCCTTCATCGGGGACGACTCCCTGCTGGCCTCGGTGTGGCGGGTGGTCCTCACCCGCGGCCTGGTGGCCGAGGTCGACGTCCAGCCCCTCATCCCGCCCGGCACCCACCCCGACCGCCGCTCCCTGGCCCGCGCGGCCCAGCCCGGAGCCACAGCCCAGCCCGACTGGACCCACGCGGCACTGGTGGCCTGACCACCCGCATCACCCGCCTGCAAGATGCGCTCCATGCCCACCGCAGGCGGTAGGAAATTCCGAGGTCCGGGCCCGACGCAGCTGCTAGCGTCGAGGTCATGAACGTCATCGGGCGAACCAGCACCGCAGCCGCGCGAGCGACCAGCTCGCCGGCTGCCGACGCCTGATCTCACCACGCACCCCGGCGGCCGGAAACGGACCGCCGGGGCGTTCTCGTAGGTGACTCCCGTGTTCTCGCGCGGTTCTTTCCGGTCCCCGTGATCCGAAGGAAGACCGCCATGAACAGCAGCAACATGAACATGAACACGGACCGGGTGATTCGGACCTTCACCGACTTCTACCGGGAGCGCCGACACCAACTCGTCACCGGCAGCACACTGTTGCCGCCGCCCTCGGACCCGGTGCTGTTCACCACCTCCGGCATGCACCCGCTCACCCCCCATCTGCTCGGCCGTCCGCATCCGCAGGGGCGGCGCCTGGTCAATGTCCAGCGCTGTCTGCGCACGACCGATCTCGACGAGGTCGGCGACTCGACGCATCTGACGGTGTTCGAGATGCTCGGCTCGTGGTCCCTCGGCGACTACGGCCACTCGCAGAGCCTGCGGTGGGGGTACGAGCTGCTGCGGGACGGCTTCGGCATCCCGCACGAGCAGCTGTACGCCACCGTCTTCCGCGGCGACGACCAGGTCGGCCCGGACACCCATTCCCTGCGCACCTGGCGGCGGTTGGGCGTCCCCGTCGAGACGACCGGCGAGGACAACTGGTGGTCCAACGGCCCGGTCGGCCCGTGCGGACCCGACTCCGAGATCTTCGTGTGGACCGGTGGCCCCGGCACCCCGCCCGAAGGCACGCCGACCACCGACCCGCGCTGGGTGGAGATCTGGAACCACGTCCACATGCGCCACCTCCGCCGCGAGGACGGCACCCTGGAGCCGCTGCGGCAGCCCGCCGTCGACACCGGCATGGGCCTGGAACGCCTGGTGACCGTCCTGCAGGGGCACGATTCCGTCTACGGGACCGACGTGTTCGAGCCGTGGATGCGGACCGTGCCCTCGCTGTGGCATCTGGACGACGAACCGTCGCTCCGCCTCGTCTGCGACCACCTGCGCTCGGCCGTCGTGGTCCTCGGCGACGGAGTACGACCCTCGAACACCGGCCGTGGCCACGTCCTGCGGCGGCTGATCCGCCGTGTGCTCACCACCCTGCGGCGCGACGATCCCACCCGCACTCTCGCCGACCTGCCTCCGGAGCCGATCGGCCACACGCTGGACCACTTCCGCCAGTCATGTGGTGTCGAGGCCGTGCGGGAGCAACTCCTCGACGAGGAACGGAGGTTCACCCGGCTTCTCGAACGCGGGCGGCGCGTATTGTCCCGGCCGGAGTTCCAACGGCCGCTGACCGACGAGGACTACGGCTACCTCCACGACACCCACGGCCTGCCCCGGGACCTCGTCGCCGGGATGCTCACCATGGGATGACGCCTGGCGAGGCGGCGTCCGGGGCGGCGGGTGCACCTACCGCTCCGGACGCCGGCCCTGTCAGCGCTGGGTGTAGATGAAGCCGATCTTGTCGACCTCGTCGCCCGAGCGACCGTGGAACCCGGCGATCTGCCAGCCGGACGGCGCGGTGCGGGTCACGCAGTCGGAGGTCGTCGTGCCACCGGCCAGGGTGCGGCCCAGGTTGGTGGTGAACTTGGCGTAGAAGACGCGGGTGTGGTCGTTGTACGAGCCCTGGCACAGGTAGGCGGTCGTGACGTACTCGCCGCTGCCCAGGGTCAGGGAGGACGCGGTCCCGCCGGTGCCGCCGTGGGCGAGCGTCGTGCCGGTGGCCAGGGTGAGGTTCATCTGGTCGACGCGGGAGCCGGAGCGCAGGCCGATGGTGGTGGCGCGAGCGCCGGCCGGCACGCTGTCGATGTCGTTGTAGTAGTCGCCGTGCGGGCCGCCGAACTGGTCGCTGAGCTGGAAGGCGGAGTTGCGCGACCAGGTGAAGCCGACCGTGATCGGGTCGTGGTCGGAGAGCATGAGCCCGTCGTCGGTGAGGAACTTGGCGTGCTCGTTGTTGTACGAGGTCGCGTTGAGCGAGACGAGCTTGCTGCCCCGGTAGAGGACCTTGTCGACGACCTCGCAGGTGTTGGGCACGGTGGCCCCGGACTGGTCGCACACCAGCGCGTCACTGCCCTTGGCCGGCGGGATGCCGCCGCGGATCAGCTGGACCCAGGCGTCGGTGAGCCCGTTGGACGAGGCGAACTCGGCGATGGTGTCGGCCGCGCGGGTGTAGCGGGTGTTGGTGTCGCCCATGACCACCACGGCGTTGCCCGCCGAGTGCGTCTTGATGAAGGCGGTGAGCTGGTTGAGGTTGTCGGCGCGGGAGGCCTCGTCGCCGTCATTGGTGCCCGCGTTGGTGTGCAGGTTGTAGAAGTCGACGTAGACGCCCTCGGCCAGGCGCTCGCGCATGAAGGTGAAGCCCTTGGGGGTCAGGCAGTCACCCGAGTCGATCTGACAGGAGTTCCAGTGCACCCGCTCGAAGTCGTCCGTGTCGTACGGGATCTTCGACAGGGTGTTGAGCCCGCTGCCGATGCCGGCGCCGCCGCTGGTCGGCGTGCGGTAGGCGTGCGCGGTGTCGCCGGCGTAGAGGTACGCGTGGTAGTTGAAGTCCTCCTCGACATGCACGATGTCGTACGGCGCGATCCGCTGGCCGATCGCCGTGGTGCTGGTGTCGCGGGGCGTGGACGCGCTGGAGAGGCTCTGCGGCAGGCCGGCGACGTTGTAGCTGAGCACGCTGAAGCTGCCCGAGTCGGCGGCCGCCGCGGAGGGCGCCGCCATGGTGAGCCCGCCGAGGGCGGCGGCTGCCGCCGCCAGGCAGGCGAGGAGTCTGCGCATGGGGGTGTGTCTCCTGGGGGAGTGAAAGCGGTTGCGATGAGCCAGTGATTGAAGTTACCGCTGGTTACCCCAGTCTGTCGCGACCCTGGCAGGAGATCGTTCTGCGGGGGTGGAGGACGGGTTAAAGGTGCGGGAACTCGGCGCACGGCCGATGACGTGCCGATCGTCCATCCCTCGTCCATCTATGTGAATACGAAACAAGTACCGGACTATTGACGGGTTCAGGTCAGCGGTTTTACGGTCCGCGAGAAAGCGCTTTCCCCGCTTCTATCCGTCCGTCTGTCTCTTCGTACCTCCGTCAGACGCCTCAACCGTCCTGGAGAGCAACGATGAATGTGAGACCCGTATTCGCCTGCGTCAGCCTGATCGCCGGCACCCTCGTCGCCCTGTCCGGCACCACCGCCGTGTCCTCCGCGGCGGCCGGTACCGTGCTGTACGTCTCGCCGCGCGGCACCGACAGCGCGGCCGGCACCCAGTCGGCGCCGACCACGCTCACCTCGGCGATCAGCCGGATCACCGCCGGCGGCACGATCTACCTGCGCGGCGGGACGTACAACTACTCCTCCACGGTCACCGTCCCGGCCGGCAAGGACGGCACCTCCGGCGGCCGCACCACCCTGTCCGCCTACCCGGGTGAGACCCCCGTGCTCGACTTCTCGGCACAGAGCGAGAGTTCGTCCAACCGGGGCATCCAGCTGAACGCCAACTACTGGCACCTGTACGGGCTGACCGTCGAGCACGCCGGCGACAACGGGATCTACGTCGGCGGCAGCAACAACGTCGTCGAGCGCACGGTGACGGCGTACAACCGCGACACGGGACTGCAGCTGGGCCGGATCGCCTCCACCACGCCCAGTTCGCAGTGGCCGTCGAACAATCTCGTCGTCAGCTCGGAGTCGCACGACAACGCCGACTCCGACGGTGAGGACGCCGACGGTTTCGCGGCGAAGCTGACCACCGGCACCGGGAACGTCTTCCGCTACGACGTCTCCCACAACAACATCGACGACGGCTGGGACCTCTTCACCAAGACCGACACGGGCGCCATCGGGCCGGTGACCATCGAGTACTCCCTGTCCTACGACAACGGCACCCTCAGCGACGGCAGCCAGAACGGCAACGGCGACCGCAACGGCTACAAGCTCGGCGGCGACGACATCGCCGTCAACCACGTCGTCCAGCACAACATCGCCTACCACAACGGCCATCACGGGTTCACCTACAACAGCAACCCGGGCACGATGGCCGTCACCGGAAACGCGAGCATCGACAACGCCCAGCGCAACTTCTCCTTCGACGCGGGGACTTCGGTGTTCCGGGGCAACACCTCGTGCCGCTTCTCCGTCAGCGGCTCGAACGACAAGACCGTCGGCGGCGCCGACAGCTCCAACCAGTTCTGGACCGGCACCAACGGCTCCCGCTGCTCCTCCTACTCCGGCGCACTGGGCTGGTCCTTCGCCTCGGACGGCAAGCTCGCCGTCACCTTCGGCGGCAAGGTGGTGACGCCGTAACCACACGCTCGGCTCACGTCGCCGACCAGGTGCGGATCACCGGCTCCGCGTACGCCAGGATCAGGTTCGTCATGGCGGAGACGTCTGCTGCGCGCGGCCGGCGGGGAGATGTCACCGCCGGGTCGGTGGGGCGCGGCAATTTCGGTGGACATTGATCATTCCGTGAACAGACTGACCGCATGACCATCGAACCTGATCCCAAGGCCGACCTTCACTTCTATCTGCAGAACGCCCGCGACGCGCTGCTGTGGAAGCTCGAAGGGCTGTCGGAGTACGACATCCGTCGGCCCTTCACGCCGACCGGCACCAATCTGCTCGGGCTGGTGAAGCATGCGACGCATGCCGAACTCGGTTATCTGGGCGACACGTTCGGGCGGCCCTCCGATCTGCCGAAACCCCTCTTCGGGGAGGGCGCGGACGCCAACGCCGACATGTGGGCCAGGGCCGACGAGTCGCGCGAGGACATCGTCGCCCGCTATCGCGGCGCGTGGACGCACGCGGACGCGACGCTGGAGGCCCTGGAGCTGGACGCGGTCGGCAGGGTGCCCTGGTGGCCGAGCGGCGCCGACGAGGTGACCCTGCACCACGCGATCGTGCGCGTCATCGCCGACACCCACCGGCACGCCGGCCACGCCGACATCATCCGCGAACTCATCGACGGAGCCGTCGGGATGAACGAGAACAACACCAGCATGCCGAAGGGGGACAGGGCTTGGTGGGTGGAGTACCGGCAGCAGTTGGAGAGCGTGGCCCGCAAGGCGTCGGGGCGGGAGTGAGAAAACCTGCCCACCTCGGGGACGGGGTGGGCAGGGACACACGGGTGTTGACGGGTCGTCAGCCGGCCGCGAGCAGCTCCAGCGTGTCGATCACCCGGTTGGAGAAGCCCCACTCGTTGTCGTACCAGGCGACCACCTTGACGTGCCGGCCGTCGACGCGGGTGAGCGCCGAGTCGAAGATCGAGGAGGCGGGGTTGCCGGTGATGTCGGAGGAGACCAGCGGGTCATCGGAGTACTCCAGGATCCCGGCGAGCGGCCCCTCGGCCGCCGTACGGTAGGCCGCCAGCACGTCCTCGCGCGTCACGTCGCGGGCGACGGTCGTGTTGAGCTCGACGATCGAACCGACCGGCACCGGCACCCGGATCGAGTCGCCCGACAGCTTGCCGTCGAGACCCGGCAGCACCAGACCGATGGCCTTGGCGGCACCGGTCGTGGTCGGCACGATGTTGACGCCCGCGGCCCGTGCCCGGCGCGGGTCGCGGTGCGGCCCGTCCTGCAGGTTCTGCTCCTGCGTGTAGGCGTGCACGGTCGTCATGAAGCCGTGCTCGATACCGGCGAGTTCGTCGAGCACCGCGGCGAGCGGAGCGAGCGCGTTGGTGGTGCAGGAGGCGTTGGAGACGATGGTGTGCAGCTGTCGGTCGTAGGCGTCGGTGTTGACGCCGTACGCGAGCGTGACGTCCGCGCCGTCCGAGGGCGCGCTGACCAGCACCTTGCGCGCGCCGGCGTCGAGGTGGGCGCGGGCGGCCTTGGCGGAGGTGAACCGGCCGGTCGCCTCCAGCACGATGTCGACACCGAGCTCGGCCCACGGCAGCTGGGCCGGCTCGCGCTCGGCCAGCACCCGGATGCACCGGCCGTCCACGACGAGGGTGTCCCCGTCGACGCTGACCGGGCGGCCGAGGCGGCCGGCCGTGCTGTCGTAGGCGAGCAGGCGCGCGAGAGCTGTGGGCTCGGTGAGGTCGTTGACGGCGACGATCTCGAGAGTGCTGTCGCGTTCGAGCAGGGCGCGCAGCACGTTGCGTCCGATGCGGCCGAATCCGTTGATGGCGATGCGCGTCATGAGGGGTGTTCCACCTTTGAAGTCGTCCCTTGGGTTCGCCCCCAGGGTCGCTCGCGGTGTCCGCCGGGGACAGCGGCGCGATCGCCATGGTTCAAAAGGATCCCGCCAGGCCGGCCGCGAGGGGTCACTCGCCCCGTGCGAAGGTGTGCCGGTACTCGCTGGGCGTGGTGCCGAGGATGCGCTGGAAGTGCAGCCGCAGGTTCGCCCCCGTACCGAGCCCCACGTCGGCGGCGATCTGCTCGACGCTGCGCTGTGAGCGTTCCAGCAGCTCACGGGCCATGTCGATGCGGGCGCGCATCACCCACTGCATCGGTGTGTAACCGGTGTCCTCGACGAAGCGCCGGGACAGCGTGCGCGCCGACACCCCCGCGTGCCGGGCCAGCACGTCGAGGCTCAGGTGCTGGTCGAGGCGGCGCAGCGCCCACTCCCGGGTGGCGGCGAAGCGCTCACCCAGCGGCTCGGGCACACTGCGCGGCACGTACTGCGCCTGACCGCCGCTGCGGTAGGGGGCGGCGACCAGGCGCCGGGCGGCGTGGTTGGAGGCGGCCACACCGAGATCGCCGCGCAGGATGTGCAGGCACAGGTCGATGCCGGAGGCGGCCCCGGCCGAGGTGAGGACGCTGCCCTCGTCGACGAAGAGCACGTTCTCGTCGACCTTGACGCGCGGATGCTTCGCGGCGAGCGCCCGCGTGTAGTGCCAGTGCGTGGTCGCGCGTCTGCCGTCGAGCAGTCCGGTGGCGGCGAGGGCGAAGGCACCGGTGGAGATGGCCGCGAGCCGCGCGCCCCGCTCATGGGCGGCGATCAGCGCGTCGACGACGGCCCGCGGCGGGTCCTCGCGGTCCGGGAAGCGGTATCCGGGGATGAACACGATGTCGGCCCACGCGAGCGCGTCGAGGCCGTCGGCGACGGAGTACGACAGCCCGTCACCGCCGTTGACGAGCCCCGGTGCCGCCCCGCACACCCGCACCTCGTACGGCATGCTCGCCCGTGTCGTGAAGACCTGCGCGGGAATCCCGACGTCGAGCGGCTTGGCACCCTCCAGCACGAGGACGGCGACACGGTGGAGACGGGAGGCTGACACGGGGACAGGGTACGAGGCAGGTCAGGCCCGGGCCGCCGTACCGGTCGCGCGCCGCGGCGGTGGGTCGCGGGGTCGGCAGGCTTGTGTCGTTCGTCGACTCGGCGGACCCGCCGCGTCCGGCGCTGAGCCGCACCTAGGACGGTCCCAGTACTCGTGCCAGATACGGCGCCGTCGCGCTCGCCTCCGCGCGGGCCACCTCCACCGGCGTCCCCGCCGCCACGATGTGGCCGCCCGCGTCGCCGCCGCCGGGGCCGAGGTCGATCACCCAGTCCGCGCCCGCGACCACCGACATGTCGTGCTCGACGACGACGACCGTGTGCCCGGCGTCGACAAGGCCGTGCAGCTGGCGCATCAGGACCTCGACGTCGGCCGGGTGGAGTCCGGTCGTCGGCTCGTCGAGGAGGTAGAGGGTGTGACCGCGACGGCCGCGCTGCAACTCGCCTGCCAGCTTGATGCGTTGCGCCTCACCGCCGGACAACTCGGTGGCGGGCTGCCCGAGTCGCAGATAGCCGAGCCCGACGTCCAGCAGGGTGCTCAGACTCCGCGCCACGGCCGGGGTGTCGGCGAAGAACTCCGCCGCGCTCTCCACCGTCAGATCCAGCACCTGCGCGATGCTCAGCCCCCGGTACGTCACGTCGAGCGTCTCGGGGTTGTAGCGCGCCCCGCCGCAGTCCGGGCACGGCGCGTAGGTGCTCGGCAGGAACAGCAGCTCCACACTCACGAACCCCTCGCCCTGACAGGTCTCGCACCGCCCGCCCGAGACATTGAAGGAGAAGCGCCCTACCCCGTAACCCCGCTCGCGTGCCGCGTCGGTGCCCGCGAACACCTTGCGTACGACGTCGAACAGGCCGGTGTACGTGGCGAGGTTGGACCGCGGGGTGCGACCGATCGGCTTCTGGTCGACCGAGACCAGCCGCCCCACCCCCGCGAGGTCCTCGGTGATCTCGCCGATGAGCGTGGACTTGCCGGACCCGGACACACCGGTGACCGCGGTGAACACCCCGAGCGGGAACTCGGCCGTCACCCCGCGCAGGTTGTGCCGGGTGACCGGCCCGACCTTCAACTGCCCACGGACAGAACGTACTTGACGTACCGGGGCGGGGGAGCGGTCGAACAGGAAACGGGCCGTCGCCGACCCCTCGACCCCGGCCAGGTCCGCCACCGGTCCGCTGTGCAGCACCTCGCCGCCGTGGTCACCGGCGCGCGGGCCCACGTCGACGAGCCAGTCGGCACCGCGCATGACGTCGAGGTGGTGCTCGACCACGAACACCGAGTTGCCGGCCGCCTTCAGCCGATCCAGCACGGTGAGCAGCGCCTCGGTGTCCGCCGGGTGCAGACCGGCGGACGGCTCGTCCAGGACGTACACCACACCGAACAGTCCGGAGCGCAACTGCGTTGCCAGGCGCAGACGTTGGAGCTCTCCGGCGGAAAGGGTCGGGGTGGCGCGGTCCAGGCTGAGGTAGCCGAGGCCGAGTTCGAGGACCGGGGCGATACGGGACCTGAGGTCGGCGGTGAGGACGCGGGCGGTCTCGTCGGTGGCCACCAGCTGGTCGGCGAGGTCCGTCAGCGGCAGCGCGGCCAGTTCGGCGATCGTACGGCCGCCGAAGGTGACCGCCAGCGCCTCGGGCCGCAGCCTGCTGCCACCGCAGACCTGACACGGAGCGCTGGTCAGGAAGCGCTCCGCCCGGGCGCGCAGGGTCGCGCTCCTGGAGTCCGAGAAGGTCTTCATGACGTACCGGTGGGCGCTCATGTACGTGCCCTGGTACGGCCGTTGGATACGGTCCGCGTCCCGCACCGGGTGCACGGTGACGACCGGCTGTTCCTCGGTGAACAGGATCCACTCCCGCTGCTCGGCGGGCAGTTCACGCCAGGGCCGGTCCACGTCGTAGCCGAGCGCGTCGAGGATGTCCCGCAGGTTCTTGCCCTGCCAGGCGCCGGGCCACGCGGCGATGGCACCTTCGCGGATCGACAGCGACGGATCGGGGACGAGTGACCGCTCGGTCGTACGGTGCACCCGGCCCAGTCCATGACACTCCGGGCAGGCTCCGACGGCCGTGTTGGGGGAGAAGGAGTCGGAGTCCAGGCGCTCGGCGCCCGGCGGGTAGTCGCCGGCGCGGGAGAAGAGCATGCGCAGCGAGTTGGAGAGGTTGGTGACCGTGCCGACGGAGGAGCGGGAGGTCGGCGCCGAGCGGCGCTGTTCGAGCGAGACCGCCGGCGGCAGCCCCGTGATCTCGCCGACCTCGGGCGCGCCCACCTGGTGGATCAGCCGGCGGGCGTACGGGGCGACCGACTCGAAGTAACGCCGCTGGGCCTCGGCGTAGATCGTGCCGAACGCCAGCGAGGACTTCCCCGAACCGGACACCCCGGTGAACACCGCCACCACGTCCCGGGGAATGTCGACGTCCACGCCCTTGAGGTTGTGCTCCCTGGCTCCGCGCACACGGACGTACGGGTCATGTGGGCTCGGCATGCGGGGACTCCGTACGGACGTCGACCAGGACGGGACAAACTCCGTGATTCTATGCGATCGACGCACGCGACGGCCCGTGCCTTGCTCGAACGCGGTCATATTCGCCCATGGCACCTGGCCTGCGGTGTCACGATTCAAATATCTTGGCTCGGGGAGACGGCTCTCGCAGAGAGCGCTGTCTCATGCGAGGGGAGTTCCGCACCATGCCGATGTTCGGCAGACGTGAGAGACGCGAAGAGGCCTTCGGCGAAACGCGGAAAGCGGCGTTACGGGCCTTCGCGATCTCCGACGAGGACCTGAGCACCCTCGAACGCGTCACGAGCCACGCGCGCACGCAGCTTCTGCGGCTCAGCGACAGTGACCTGGAGACGATCGACAACGGCAGCGGGTACCGGTTGATGCCGCTCTTGTACCAGCGCGCGGGCGCGGCACGCGTCCTCGGCCACTCGGGCGTACCCATGCTGGTCACCGAGGTGAGCAACGTGCAGGCCGCGGTGCTCAACCTCGAGTCGTACGAGGGCGATCCCATGCTGGTGCTCGAGGGCTACGACCTGCTCAACAGACTCACGCTCCTCGCCGAACTGGCCCACGTACCCGAGGAGATCGGCGGCGTCGTCACCCTGCCGAACGAAACCCCGGGCGCCCCCGCGCACCGCTGAGCCAGGCAGGCGGGCGCAGGGGCGTTCCGCCCAGGCCGAGGCCACTGAGCCTCACCGCTCGGTGAAGATCCCGGCCAGCCGGCGGTACGACTCCAGCAGTGCCGACCGGTCGTACGTGCTCGTCGTGACCAGGACCTCCTGGGCTCCCGTCTCCTTCAGCAGTGTCTCCAGCTCATGGGCGACCTGCTCCTCGGTCCCGGCGAGCTGGCCGGTGAGCCCGGACTCGTAGAAACCGCGTTCCCTCTCCGTCATCGTCAGCGCCTCGACGCGCTCGGCCGGCGGCAGCGGCGGGAACGTGCCGTGCGTGCGCGAGTACGCCATCGACCAGGCCTCCGGGATCAGCAGCCGCCGCGCCTCCTCCGGCGTGCCGGCCACCGCGATCGTGCCCGAGATGACGACGTACGGCTCCCGGGCCCAGGGGGAGGGGCGGAACCGTTCCCGGTAGTGATCGATGCCGCGCCGCATCTTCTCCCTGTTCCGGAGGTCGCCGATGACCATCGGCAGACCGGCGCGGGCGGCGATCGCGGCGCCCTCGCCCATCGCCAGCACGAAGGGCGGCACGGACAGCCCCTCGGCGGGGCGCGCGTGCACGCCGGTGGGGGACGTTCCGGTGAACCAGCCGAGCAGTTCCTGCAGTTGGCCGGCGAAGTCCTCGGCGTCCCCCTTGTCGCGGCCCAGCGCCCTGCGCACCCCGTCGGTGAAGCCCACGGACCGCCCCAGCCCCATGTCGATCCGGCCCGGGAACAGTGATTCCAGCACCCCGAACTGCTCGGCCACCACGAGGGGTTGATGATTGGGCAGCATCACACCACCGGTGCCGACCCGTATGGTCCGAGTCGCCGCCGCGACGGCGGAGGCCAGCACGGTCGGCGCGGAACCGGCGACCCCGGGCACGCCATGGTGCTCCGACACCCAGAAACGGTGATACCCGAGTCCCTCCAGTTCCCGCGCCAGCCGCACGGTGTCCCGCAGCGCCTCCGCGCCGGTGTGCCCCTCACGGGTCCGGGAACGGTCGAGAACGGAGAAACGGGTCCGGGCGATCAGGGAGCTCATACAAGCTTCAACACCTGACGGACCCCAGGATTCCTGCCCCTGCCCCTGCCCCGACGCTCGGAGATGACATCGACGTATAGCGCACCGGGGGACTTGCGGCAAGGCCCCCCATGGGCCGCAGAATCGCCTGCCGGGACCAGGACCTGCGGAAACGGGGAGGTTGACATGCGTGTGGTGCTGACGGCGTGGGGGTCGCGTGGGGACGTGGAGCCGCTGGCGGGACTCGCGGTGGCCTTGCGCGAACTCGGTGCGGAAGTGCGGGTGTGCGTGCCCGCGGACGAGGAGTTCGCACAGGTGCTGGACCGTGCCGGCGTACCGCTGGTGCCGCTCGGGCCGACGGTGCGTTCCATCGTGACCCGTCCGAAGCCGCCGGGGGCGGCGGCCGCCTTCCAGCTCGCGCCCGAGTTGGTGGCCGCTCGGTTCGAGACGCTCACCACGGCGGCCGAGGGATGCGACGTCCTGCTGGCGACCGGCCTGATGCCGTCGGGGGCACGGTCGGTGGCCGAGAAGCTCGGCGTCCGGTACGCGTTCGCCTGCTTCCACCCCTTCGGGCTGCCGTCGAAGCACTTCCGCCCGGGGGCGCGGCCGGGCACGCCCTCCCCGGATGACGAGACCGACCTCGAGGTGCTGTGGGAGCAGGACGGCCAACGGGTCAACCAGTTGTACGGCGAGGTGGAGAACCGCCACCGCGCCGCGATCGGTCTGCCGCCGCTCGACAGCGTCCGGGACTACGCCCTGACCGGCCCGGCGCTGCTGGCCGCGGACCCGCTGCTGGCTCCGTGGAAGGACCTGACCAACCTCGAACTCGTCCAGACCGGCGCGTGGTTCCTGCCGGACGACCGCCCGCTCCCGCCCGACCTGGAGACCTTCCTCGACGCCGGCGAACCGCCGGTCTACGTCGGCTTCGGCAGCATGGCCATGCACTCCTCGCCTGACCTTCCCCAGGTCGCCGTCGAGGCGGTGCGCGCCCACGGCCGGCGTCTGCTGCTCTCCCGCGGCTGGGCCGGCCTGGCCTCGGTCGACGACCGGGACGACTGCTTCGTCCTGGGCGAGGCCAACCATCAGGCCCTGTTCGGCCGGGTCGCGGCCGTCGTGCACCACGGAGGCGCGGGAACCACGCAGACGGCCGCCCGGGCCGGGGCGCCCCAGGTGATCGTCCCCCAGATCGTGGACCAGCCGCGCTGGGCCGCGCGCGTCGCCGAACTGGGCATCGGCGCCGCGCACGACGGCCCGACACCGACCGTCGAGTCCCTCTCCGCCGCCCTTAGGACGGCACTGACCCCACAGACGCAGGACCGCGCGAGGTCCGTGGCCGCCAGGGTCCGCACGGACGGAGCGAAGGTGGCCGCCCAGCTGCTGCTCGACGGGTTTCCGGACGCCTGAGCGGGCCGGTCCCGCGTGGGCGTGAGTGAGTGGTGGAAGGTGTCTGCCTAAGGTGGGGACGTGACCGACAGCAGTGATCGTCCCCTCGCCGTCTTCGACCTGGACAACACCCTCGCCGACACCGCCCACCGTCAGCGCTTCCTGGAGCGCAGGCCGCGGGACTGGGACGCCTTCTTCGCCGCCGCGCCGCAGGACCCGCCGATCGCGGAGGGCATCGCGCTGGTGCTGGAGAGCGCGAAGGAGTGCGAGGTGCTCTATCTGACGGGGCGGCCCGAGCGCTGCCGCCGGGACACGCTCGCTTGGCTGACGGCGCAAGGGCTGCCGGACGGACGGGTGTTCATGCGGCGCAACGACGACCGCAGGCCGGCCCGGCGCACCAAGCTGGAGATCCTCCGCCGTCTCGCCCGTACCCGGGAGATCGGTGTGTTCGTGGACGACGACGAGCTGGTGTGCGAGGACGCGGAACGGGCCGGGTTCCGGGTCGTACGGGCGCGCTGGACCGCCCCCTCCGCGGCGCTGAGGAAGGCGCAGGAGGGGGAGGGGCGTACCTGAGGTTCGGGGAAGGCCTGTGAAGCGGTCCGTCAGTCGGACTCGTCGAGCCGGAAGCCCACCTTCAGGCCCACCTGCCAGTGCGCGATCTCTCCCTCCTCGATCTGGCCGCGTACCTGCACCACCTCGAACCAGTCCAGATTGCGCAGCGTCCGGGACGCCCGGCTGATGCCGTTGCGGATGGCCTGGTCGACGCCGTCCGGCGAGGTGCCGACGATCTCGGTGACCCGGTAGGTGTGGTTCGACATGCGGGTGCTCCTCTCCGTACGCCCCTGATGACCGGAGCGTCACGTGTGTCGCGCGTCACTCCACCGTGCCCCAAGCTGCGGCGGAGCGCGAGACGTCCGGTTGCTCGGCCCGGCGCCCCTTGACGCCCGGTATTGGTCCATACCAAACTCCCGAGCACGCCCGTACGAGCTACCGCTCGTCCCCCCACGCCGGGACCTTCGCCCTGTCCGTCAGACAGAACAGGACCCTCCGTGAGACGTCGAAGCCTGCTCTCCCTCGCCTCCCTCGGTCTGCTCGGCGGGTGCGGACTCATGCCGGGCGGGGAAGGCAGACGCACCGTCACCGTGTGGCTGATGAAGGACAGCGCCTCGCAGGACTTCCTGCACCGCTTCACCGAGGCCTTCGAGCGCGACAACAGCCACCTGCGCCTGGACATCCGCATCCAGCAGTGGAGCGGCATCGGCCAGAAGGTCCAGCGCGCGCTCGACGACGACTCGGGCGCCGGTCCCGACGTCATCGAGGTCGGCAACACCCAGGTCCCGCAGTACGTCGAGGACGACCGGCTGCTGGACCTGACACTGGAGTCGGCCCTGCACTGGGGCGGCCGCGACTGGCTGCCCGGCCTCGCCGAGCCGGGGCAGCTCATGTCCCACCAGTACGGCATCCCCTGGTACGCGGCCAACCGTGTCGTCATCTACCGCAAGGACCTCTTCGCGAAGGCCGGCATCACCTCCCCGCCCCGCACGCACGACGAGTGGCTCACCGTCACCGAACGCCTCAACTCCGGTGGCATACAGGGCATTTACCTCGCGGGACAGGACTGGTACACCCTGGCCGGCTTCATCTGGGAGGAGGGGGGCGGCCTGGCGGACGACGGGGACAGCGACGGCGCCGGCTGGCGGGGCTCGCTGGACACCCCGGCCGCCCTGCGCGGCATGGACTTCTACCGGCGCCTGCAGGCACTCGGCCACGGTCCGACCGGCGCCGACGAGGAACACCCGCCCCAGGCCGGCGTGTTCGCCAAGGGGCGGGTCGCACAGATCATCGCGCTGCCCGGTCTGGCCCGCACCGTCGTCCAGCAGAACCCCGGCCTGCAGGGCAAGCTGGGCTTCTTCCCGGTGCCGGGCAAGGTCGCCGGGCGGCCCGGTGCCGTCTTCATCGGCGGCTCCGACCTCGTCGTACCGAACAACACCCGCGAACGGGACGGTGCGGTGGCCGTCGTCGCCGCGCTCACCGGCGCCAGATGGGACACCGAGCTGGCGCGCGCCATGAACTACGTCCCCAACAAGAGGTCCCTCGCCCGGCACGTCGCCGGTGAGGAGGGGGTCGCGGCCATGGCGGCCGGCGCCGCACGGGGCCGGGCGACCCCCGCCACCCCGCAGTGGGGCGCGGTCGAGGAGGACAACCCGATCAAGCACTACATGACGCGGGTGCTCACCGGCGCGGACCCGGCGACCGAGGCCCGCAAGGCCTCCCGGCGCATCACGGCGGTCCTGAACCGCCTGGACTGAGGAGTCAGGCGGTCAGCGCACCACGCTCAGCGACAACGCGAACCGCCCTTCGTCGTCCGTCCACCAGTGCTCCAGATCCAGCCCGGCGGAGGCCAGTTCGGCGCGCACGCCCTCCTTGCGGAACTTCGCCGACACCTCCGTGCGCAGCTCCTCGTCCTGCGCGAAGTCGACGGCGAGATCCAGCGCCGGGATCTTCACCGTCTGGGTGGTACGGGAGCGCAGCCGCATCTCGATCCACTCGTTCTCCCGGTCCCACAGGGCCACGTGGTCGAAGGCGCCGGGATCGAAGTCGGCGTGCAGTTCCCGGTTGACGACGGTCAGGACGTTCTTGTTGAAGGCCGCCGTCACCCCGGCCGCGTCGTCGTACGCCCGCACCAGCACCTTCTCGTCCTTGACCAGGTCCGTGCCGAGCAGCAGCGCGTCACCGGGGGAGAGCAGGGAGCGGATCGCGGCGAAGAACGCTGCCCGCTCGACCGGCAGCAGGTTGCCGATCGTCCCGCCCAGGAAGGCGATCAGCCGGGGACCCGGCGTGTCCGGCAGGGCCAGACCCGCCGTGAAGTCGGCGATGAGAGCGTGGACCTGGAGCCCGGGGCGTTCGGCGATGAGCGCGTGCCCGGCCTGCGTGAGCGCGCTCTCGCTGACGTCCACGGGGACGTACGTGTGCAGGTCGCCGAGCGCCTCGATGATGTACCGGGTCTTCTCCGAGGAGCCGGAGCCCAGTTCGACGAGCGTACGGGCCCCGGTCGCCGCGGCGATCTCACCGGCGCGGGCGACGAGGATCTCGCGTTCGGCGCGGGTGGGGTAGTACTCCGGCAGCTCGGTGATCTGCTCGAAGAGCTCGCTGCCGTGGGCGTCGTAGAACCACTTCGGCGGCAGGGTCTTCGGCGTGCCGGTCAGGCCCTGCTGGACGTCGGCGCGCAGGGCGGCGTCGGTGGCGTCCTCGGGCAGGGTGCGGGTGAGAAGGAACGGACTCACGTACGGGGCTCCTTCGACGGTGCGGTGGCCAAGGCCTCGCTCGGCTCTTTGAGGGGGGTGAGCAGCACGTCGGTGCGGCTCGCCGCGAGCAGGGTGCGGTCGGGGACCTCCTGCCAGTGCGGATCGTCGTCGTAGGGCTCGGAGGCCACGACGGTGCTGCGGCCGGGGCAGGCGAGATACCAGAGGGTGTCGCCCCAGGCGGTGGCGGTGATGGTCTCGCCGTTGGTGAGCAGCAGGTTGAGCCGGGAACCGGGGGCCGCCTCGGCGACCTCCAGCACGGTGTCGGCCAGCGCCTGCCCCTCCTCGTCGCCGGCCCGCAGCCGGGCCAGGACCAGCGCCCACACGAGCGCCGAGTCGTTGCGGGCCTCCAGGGACAGCACGTCGACCGCGGGCAGGCTCTCCACCAGCGGTGCGAGCGACCGCGGCCAGCCCTTGACGGCACCGTTGTGGCTGAACAGCCAGGGCCCGGTGGCGAAGGGGGCCGCCGCGGCCTCCGCGTCGGCGCCCGACAGGGTCGCGTCGCGTACGGCGGCCAGCAGCGCGCCGGTGCGGATCACCCGCGCGAGGTCCGCGAAGGACAGGTCCGCCCAGATGGGTCCGGCACGCCGGTAACGGGCCGGCACCGGATCGCCCTCGGCATACCAGCCCACTCCGAAACCATCGGCGTTGACCGTCCCGTACCGCTGCCGCCGGGGCTCCCACGACTGGCGGTACAGGCTGTGCGCGGGCTCCACGAGGAGCCGGCCCAGCGGCTCCTCGGGGCCCAGATACGCCAGATGACGGCACATCAGACGTCTCCCGCGGACCGGGCGGTGCGGAACCCGGAGAAGATCTGCCGCCGGATCGGGTAGTCCCAGTTGCGGAACGTGCCCCGGCAGGCCACCGGGTCCACGGCGAACGAGCCGCCGCGCAGCACCTTGTACTCCGGTCCGAAGAACACCTCCGAGTACTCCTTGTACGGGAACGCCTCGAAGCCCGGGTACGGCAGGAAGTCGCTCGCCGTCCACTCCCACACGTCACCGATCAACTGCCGTACGCCGAGGGGTGATTCCCCGGCCGGGTAGCTGCCCGCCGGGGCCGGGCGCAGATGCCGCTGACCGAGGTTGGCGTGCTCCGGGGCAGGGTCCGCGTCGCCCCACGGGTAGCGCATCGAGCGGTTCCCGGCCGGGTCGTGCCGGGCGGCCTTCTCCCACTCGGCCTCGGTGGGCAGCCGCCGCCCGGCCCAGCGGGCGTAGGCGTCGGCCTCGTACCAGCACACGTGGACGACCGGCTCGTCGGGCGGCACGACCTCGGTGACGCCGAAGCGGCGCCGCAGCCACTGCTTGCCGTCACGGCGCCAGAACAGCGGGGCCGTGATGGAGTGTTCGCGGATGTGCGCCCAGCCCTCCGCCGTCCACCAGCGTTCGTTGTCGTAGCCGCCGTCGTCGATGAACGCCTGGTAGGCGCCGTTCGTGACCGGTGTGGTGTCGATGTGGAAGGAAGCCACCTCGCGCCGGTGCGCGGGGCGTTCGTTGTCCAGCGCCCATGGCTCGCTGGAGGTGCCCATGGTGAACGGGCCGCCGGGGACGAGGACTTCGGCCGGGCCGGTGGACAGCGGAACCGGCTCCGGGTCGGGAGCCGTCAGGGCCTGCGGGCCCTTGCGGAGCTGATGGGTGATCAGCATCGTCTCGTCGTGCTGCTGTTCGTGCTGGGCGATCATCCCGAAGGCGAAGCCCGCCTCCGTCAGCCGGGTGCCGTGGAAGTCGGCGCGCTCCAGCACGTCCATCACCCGCCCGCGCACCTCGGCCGCGTAGGCGCGGGCCTCGGCCGGCGGCAGCAGCGGCAGCGAGGGCCGCTCCGAGCGCGGGTGCTCGAAGGCGTCGTACAGGCCGTCGATCTCGGGGCGCATCGCCTCCCGGCCGGCGACGCCCCGCAGCAGCCACAGCTCCTCCTGGTTGCCTATGTGGGCGAGGTCCCACACCAGCGGGGACATCAGCGGCGAGTGCTGGGCCGTGAGGTCGGGCTCCTCGACGCAGCTGGTCAGCAGCGTGGTGCGGGCGCGCGCGGTGGTCAGGGTGGTCAGGGCCCGCTCACGGAGCGTCTCGGCGTCGATGGCGGGGTCGGTCATGTGCGGAGGTCCTTCCCGTGGGTGCGCCCGGCCGTGTCGTACACACGGTCGAGCAGCTCGTCGGCCGGGGTGCGGCCGTGAACGACATAACGGTCCCGGTACGCCGTGACGGCGGCCGTGACCTCGGGGGTGGCGCCGATCCGGGGCAGTGCCTCGATCGCCGCGGCGAAACAGGTGACGGCCGCCTCGTGCAGCTCGGGGTCGGCGAGACCCGAGCGGGCCGCGTCCAGCCACAGCGGGTTGTGCGGCGCGGGCAGCGCCATGGCCCGCTCGGCCAGGGGTTTCACCGTGCGGTAGGCGGTCTCGGCGGCCCAGGGGTCGTCGAAGAGCGCCGTGGTCACGGCGAGCGGGACGATCCAGCCGTCCTCGCCGGGCTGCGCGTCGATCATGCGCAGCTCCAGGAAACCGCGTGGTCTGACCGGCGGGAACAGGGTCGTGATGTGGTAGTCCAGATCGGCGCGGGTGGGTCCGGGCGTGCGCGACCTGGTCCACTCCCGGAAGGTCAGCCCCTCCGGAACGTCCCAGGGCGCGCCCTCGCGCCGTACGCACATCACCGGTGAGTCCAGGACGTGCCGGGCCCAGGCGGCACGCGGATCGCCCTCCAGCGGGGGGCCGCCCGCCCGGCCGGTGCCGATCTCCATCCAGGTCAGTTGCCGGGTGGAGCGCCAGCCCGTGGGCTCGCGGTCGGCCAGCGGCGAGTTGGCGAAGGCGGCCACCAGGACCGCGCCCAGCTGGTGCGCCAGCCACCAGCGCCGGCCGTGACCGAGGGGGCCGGGCTCCTCGTACCCGGCGTCCAGGCACACCTGCACCGACGCCGAGGTGCACATCATGCGGCGGCCGGCCGGACCGGTGCGGTCCAGGCAGGTCTCCATGGCGTCGTAGCGCGGCTCGTGCAGGAACCGGCGCGGGGAGTGCCAGGGGTCGTGTCCGATGCCGACCAGACCGAGACCGTGCCCGGCGAGCGCCGTACGGACGGCGTCGAGGTCGGCGGATACGGTACCGATGCACTCCGTCAGGGAGGCGGCGGGCGGCGAGCTCAGCTCCAGCTGGCCGCCGGGCTCTGTGGTGAGCGCCGACCTCAGGTGCACGGTCCGCAGGGCGGCGTAGGCCGCTCGGAGTCGTTCGTGTGTCACGGGGAGCCGCGGGTCGCGCAGCTCGTGGACGAGCCATTCCAGTTCGACCCCGACGCCTCGGGGCGGACCGGTCTTGAAACATATGCCCCGTACCAGGGCCTCCACCTCGGCTTCGGTGAGGGCGGTGCGAGGCTCCGTACAGTCGCTGCAGTCGGTCGCTGAATCGGACATGTCGGATCCCTTCTGAGGTTCCACCGTGCCGTCGACCGGGGCGCCGGGGCTCCCGGACGGCGACACCCGTCCCACCCAAAACCCTCGCGCCGATTCGCACAAGGGTGCGTACCGGCACGTTCCGACTCGGTAATCTCCTCGATCCGGGTGTTTTCTGCGGTTTTCCTGGGTGTTCACGAGTGCGGAAAACTCTGTTGCACCGCATGTCCAGCATCACCCAGGATGCGTGCATGAGCACGACGGGGGAGCGCGCACGGCGCGCGCGCACGGCGCCGACGGGGGTGGCGCCATGAGCGCGCGCCTGCGCGGCATCGCACACGAGACCGAGCGGATCGTCGCGGCGGGCACCTATCGCGCGCCCGACGGACACGAGGTGTCCATCGCGGCGGCGGTCGCGGCGGCCCGAGCCGGTACGGCCATGTACGGGCCCGATCCGATACGGACACCGCAGGCCGTTCCCGCCGGGACGTTCTTCGAGGTCACCGGCGAGAGCAGCCTGGAGGCCGCCCGCCGTGTCGGCGGCGAGGTCGCGGTGCTGAACTTCGCCTCGGCCCGCAACCCCGGCGGCGGCTTCCTGAACGGCGCGCAGGCCCAGGAGGAGGCCCTGTGCCGCGCCTCCGCGCTCTACACGTGCCTGCTTCAGGCGCCGGAGTTCTACGCACACCACCGCGCCCACCGCGACCCGTTCTACACGGACCGTGTCATCCACTCACCGGCCGTCCCCGTCTTCCGCGACGACCGCGGCCGCCTGCTCGACGAGCCGTTCACCGCCGGCTTCCTCACGGCGGCGGCCCCGAACGCCGGCGTGGTCCGCCGTACGACGCCCGAGCGGGCCGCCGACTTGCCGCAGGCCCTGACGACTCGCGCCGAGCGGGTGCTGGAGACGGCCGCGGCCCAGGGCTACCGCCGCCTGGTGCTGGGCGCCTGGGGCTGCGGAGTCTTCCAGAACGACCCGGCGCAGGTGGCCGGGGCCTTCCGCGCGCTGCTCGGCCCGGGCGGCCGCTTCGCCGAGACCTTCGAGCACGTCACGTTCGGCATCCTGGACCGCACGGCCGGTCAGACGGTCCGAGCGGCGTTCGTACGGGCGTTCCCGCAGCGCCAGCTCCAGCCGTAGGCCGGCGAGTCCCCCGCAGACGGGGGATGCTGCGGGGGACTCACCCGGCTAGACGGACGAAGGACGGGCGGAGTTCCCGAGTCGGCGAGTTTGTTCAGCGTCGGCGAGTTTCCTCAGCGGTCCTGGCCGATCCGCATGACATCGCCCTGGGAGTGGCCTCGTGACGGTGTGAGGCAGGCGGCAGGGTCAGCTCCACCCGTACCGTTCCGCGAGCCGCTGCCGCACCAGGTTGAACCGGCCCCGGTCCAGCGCGCAGGCCTCGCGGCGCATTCCCTCCTCGTGCAGGCGCAGCACCCGGTCCACGTCGACCCATGAGTCACGCCCCGAGCGGTCCCAGGGCCCGCTGCCGATCGCGACCCACTCGCGGTCGCCGTCGTGCCGCTTGCTGGACAGCTGGACGGCGAGCAGGGTGCCGGTGGCCTCGCGGGCGACGACCAGGACGGGGCGGTCCTTGCCGCGGCCGTCGTTCTCCTCGAACGGCACCCACGTCCACACGATCTCGCCGGGGTCGGGGTCGCCGTCATGCGCGGGGGAGTACTCGGTACGCACCGTGCCCACCCGGCGCGGATCGGCCTCGGTGGTGGCACTGGCGCCGAAGCGGCCGGGAACGTTCTCATCGGTAAACGCAGTCACGCACGCACCTTAAGGTCTGTCCGTACGGGGGGCGTGGGCAGGTTTCAGCCGGAGGACTCCTCCGCGGCCTGTTCGCGCAGCCGCTCCACCAGATCCTTGGCCTTGTCCACGCCGGTGTCGATCTGGTCGCCGTACTTGCCGTCCGTGCGGTCGTCGATGATGTCGCCCGCCTTCTCCAGCCCTTCTCCGATGACCTCGCCATGCGCTTCGGCAATGTCCTCCGCCTTGTCCTTGAGGTTCTTCAGGGACTCGAACATCGGGCGTCCTCCTCGAGTCGCGGCCGTGACCGCGTGACCGGATACAGGGCGATGCTCGCCGGGTCCGACGGCTGCGGACAAGAGGGCGCGTGATGCACACGGGGCACGAACCGCGAGCACCGGCGGCGCAACGGACCGGGGGCCCTCGAAGCCGAGGACCCCCGGGGTGTGCTGTGCGGACCCCCGTCCGCTAACCCTCCTTCTCCACCGCCACCTTCTGCGACGGCGGTGCGGCGATGCCGTTCAGGGACGGGGAAGTGCCGTTCGCGGGCTGGGAGTTCTGATTCATCGAGGCGAGCAGCTGGCGGGCGAGGCCAAGGCCCGTACCGCCCATGGTCAGTGCCTTGGCGAGCATGTCGGCCATGCCGTCGGCCCCGTTGAGCACCACCATGTTGTCGACGCTGCCGAAGGCGGACGCGCCCGCCTTCACGATCTCCGGCCAGTTCTCGGCGAGTTGCTGCGCGACGACGGCCTCCTGGTTCTCGGCGAGGGCGGCGGCCCGCGCCTTGATGGCCTCCGCCTCGGCGAGACCCTTGGCCTTGGTCGCCTCGGCGTCGGCCAGACCCCTCGCCTGCGCGGCCGCCGCCTCGGCCTCACCGGTGGCCCGCGTGGCGGCCGCCGTGGCGGAACCCCGGGTCTTGGTCGCCTCGGCCTCGGCCCCCGCGGCCGTCTTGACCCGGGTCGCCTCGGCCGCCGCCGCGAGTTCCGTCTCCTTCGCCTTGGCCTGCGCCGCCGAGATCCGCGCGTCACGCTCGGCCTCGGCCAGCGTGCGCTTCTCGTACGCCTTCGCGTCCGCCGGCTTGCGGACGTCCGCCTGCAGCTGCTGCTCCCGCCGGTGCGCCTCGAGTTCGGCGACCCGTGTCTCCTGGACGACGACCTCCTGCCGTGCGGCCGCGTCCGCCAGCGGACCGGCCTGCCGCGCCTTCGCGGCCGCCTTGTCCCGCTCGGCCTGGTAGCCGGCCTGCAGGATCTCACTGTCCCGGGTCGCCTCGGCCATCCGCGCGAACGACTGCTGCTCGGCCTCGGTGGCCAGCCGGTTCGCCTCCGCCTGCGCGATGCGCGCGTCCCGCTGGACGGCCGCGGCGTGCGGCATGGCCAGGTTCTGGATGTACCCGGTCGGGTCCTCGATCTCATGGATCTGCAGGGAGTCGACGATGAGCCCCAGCTTCTCCATCTCCGTGCCGCAGGCGGCCCGGGTCTGCGCGGTGAGCTTCTCCCGGTCGCGGATCATGTCCTCGACCGTCAACCCGCCGACGATGGACCGCAGATGACCGGCGAACACGTTGTGCACCCGCTCCGCCATCAGCTTCTGCTGGTCCAGGAACCGCCGGGAGGCGTTGGCGATCGACACGAAGTCGTCGCCCACCTTGAAGATGACCACGCCCCGCACCTTGAGCGGAATGCCCTGGTGGGTCACGCAGTCCACGTGCAGTTCGGTCTCGTTCAGATCGAGGGAGAGCTTGCGCACCGCCTGCACCCCGGGCAGCACCAAGGTGCCCCGCCCGGTGACGATGCGGAATCCCATGCCCTCCTCCAAGCCCTCGGTACGGTGCTTGGAGCCGGAGATGACCAGCGCCTCGTTGGGTTCCGCGACGCGCCACATCGCCTTGAACAGACCGACCAGAACGAGAATGGCGGCGACCACCACTCCCGCAACGACGCCGACAACCATCGGCATACGCCCCCTTTGCATGGTGCCCTCTCGGCACCGAACGAAGGGAGTGTGCTCCCGCGCGGCGCCGGGGTGAAGACGCCTGCGAATCCTTGTCGTTTTCTTGACGCAGGGCCCCTTGAACAGGCTCTCACCTGCGCGGAAACGGGCTCACGTGAGGTAAGAGGACGGCTCAGCCGTCGTACGCCTCGGTCACGTAGACCGTCCGCGGCGGCAGGTACTCCACCACCACCACCACCGTGCCCCGCTCGATGCGCGCCGTCCCGGTCGCCGGATACGCGAGGAAGTGCTCGGCCCCGCCGCGCACCCGTACGATCACCTCGCCGACGAGCCCGGGCCCGACCGTGCCGGTGACCCGCCCCATGAGCCCGACCATCGACGCATCGTCCATGGTCACAGGGTACGGGCCCGCCCCGCCTACGCCGCCGGTGAGTCGGTGACGACCTGCGGCGGCGGCCACGCCTCGTGCCAGCGCAACTCGGCCTCCGCCTGCGCCGCGAGGGAGATCAACAGCGGCTCGCTGCCCGCGGGGCCCAGGAGTTGGGCGCCGACGGGCAGTCCGTCGACGAAGCCGGCCGGGACGTTGACGCCGGGCCAGCCCAGCACGTTCCACGGCCAGGCGTAGGGGCAGGCGGCGATCATCGCGCGGTCGGTGGCGAGCCCGCTGAGCGGCAGCATCGCGCCGATGCGCGGCGGGGGAGCGGCCGTGGTGGGCGCGAGGACGACGTCGTACGAGCGGAAGAACGCGCCGATACGACGGTGCAGAACCGCCTCCTGCTGCCGCGCCATCCGCAGCGGTGCCCCACCGAGCAGCCGACCCAGCCGCGCGGCGTCGCGGGTGCGCCGGTCGAGGAGGGCGGGGAAGGGGGCCTCGCGGACGCGTTCGGCGAGGCCGACGGTCGCGCGGGGGATGAAGGTCAGCCCGATCTGGCCGTACGGCGGGTCGGCCTCTTCCACCAGGTGCCCCAAGGAGCCGAGTTTTTCAGCGAGTTGGACGACGCGTCGGCGTACCTCCGGCTGCAGGCGGGCCGGCAGCGCGGTGAACGGCGGCTTGAGGGCGAGCGCGATGCGCAGCCGGCCGGGATCGCGGCCGACCGCCTCGGAGGCGTCGATGCGGGCCGGGCGGTGGGGGTCGAGGTCGTGGTTGCCGCTCGCCGCGTCGAGCAGCAGGGCCGCGTCGGCGACGGTACGGGCGAGGGTGCCGTTGACGGTGATGCCCTGGAAGGACTCGCCGCGGGGCCAGGTGGAGATGCGGCCGCGCTGGGGCTTGATGCCGATCAGGTGGGTCCAGGAGGCGGGGATGCGGACGGATCCTGCGCCGTCGGAGCCCAGTGCGGCGGGCACGAGTCCGGCGGCGACGGCGGCGGCCGAACCTCCGGAGGAGCCGCCCGGGGTGTGCTCCGGATTCCACGGGTTGCGGGTGGCGCCGAACGCGGGGCCCTCGGTGAAGGGCCACTGCCCGAACTCGCAGGTGTTGGTCTTGCCGACGACGACGGCCCCGGCGGCCCGCAGCCGCCGTACCGCCTCCCCGTCCTGGGCCACCGGCGGGAACTGCCCCTCGCACCCGAAGGCGGTCGGCTCGCCGGCCACATCCATGTCGTCCTTGACGGCGACGGGCACGCCGAGCAGGGGTTTGCGGACGCCGGCGGCCAACTCCCGGTCCGCGGCGTCCGCTTCGGTGAGGGCGGCCTCGCCGCGGACGACCCGAAAGGTGTTGAGGGAGGACTGAGTCGCGTCGATCCGTGCCAGTGCCCGCTCGACGAGCGCACGGGAGGTCACCTCACCGGCGGCCAGCGCCCGTGCGGACTCCGCCAGTCCTGCGGCACGGTCGAACGTCATGGGCCACCTCCCGGAACGTCTGTCTACCGAACGGTAACGTCCTCGGACCCGCAGCGGCGCGCAATCTCGAACATCCCTGCCCTGAGGGGGACTTGATCGAGGGGTCAGGTGATCAGAGGCGTGTCGGGGAGGTAGTCGTCGGCGCTTTCGCCCGTGACGAGGTAGACCACGCGGCGGGCGACGGAGACGGCGTGGTCGGCGAAGCGTTCGTAGTAGCGGCCGACCAGGGTGACGTCGACGGCCGTCTCGACGCCGTGGTGCCAGCGCTCGTCCATCAGGTGGTGGAAGATCATGCGGTGCAGCTCGTCCATGCGGTCGTCGTCCTGCTCGAGCCGCAGGGCCGCCTCGACGTCCTGGGTGATCAGCACGTCGGCGGCCTGGGCCATCAGCCGCTGGGCGAGCTGGCCCATCTCCAGGATCGTGGGACGAAGATCCTGCGGCACGGCGTGCGCGGGATGACGGCGGCGGGCCACCGTGGCGACATGCTGGGCCAGTACACCGCAGCGCTCCAGGTCCGCGCTCATCCGCAGCGAGGTCACCACCATCCGCAGGTCCGTGGCGACCGGCTGCTGGCGCGCCAGCACCGCGATCGCCCGTTCCTCCAGGTCCCGCTGCAGCTCCTCGATCCGCTCCTCGGTGGAGATCACCTGCTCCGCCAGCTGCAGATCGGTGTCCAGCAGGGCACCGGTGGCGCGCCCCATGGCGGAACCGACCAGGTTCGCTATCTCGACCAGTGCCTCGGTGATCGTCTCCAGTTCCTTGTGGTACGCCTCGCGCATTGGATCTTCACCATCCCGTTCCTGGGCCCGTGCCACCCTTGCCAGACTCGCACATCGCCCCGGCCCGGAGGCGAAAGGACCGGTCAAGATCTTCGGCACCGGAACGGCTCCTCACCGCTGATCAATACGGGTGATCGACCTGACGTTGCCGGGTGAATTCTCCGTGAACGTTGCCCGGTGGCGTCGGCACATTCCCGCAGCATGCTCCGCCTCCCCCAACTTGGCCTATTAGACGGCGTGTTGAAGTTGCGCAGGAAGGGGAGGGCGGCTCTTGGACGCGTGCCTTCCGGTGGTAGCATCCCCGCATCTGCGACCTTGATCCACTCACTTCAGGCGCTGACTTGAGGTCAGCCTGCTCTCCGCGCCACCGCGCTCGGGCAGGCGCTGTGTGTGTCGCGGGTGCGTACTCGCGGGGGAGTGCATCCGTCTACGTCTGCATTTCATGCGTCGGGAAAGGTTTCCATGAGTCGAGACGTGCTTGCGTGGTGCCTGGTTGCGGTGACGGTGATATCCGTCGCGGTGATCGTGGTGCTCGTCGTCCGCAACAGGGCCCTGGGGGAGAGAAAGCGACAGACCGAGGCATCGCTGACGAGCCAGCTCAACGCCGCCCAGACCCAAGTGCTGTCTGTTCAGGCCGCCTTGCAGAAGTACCAGCAGGAGTTCGATGGCACGATCCGGGAGGCCGAGGAGGCCTCCGAGGAGAGCACCAAGGCGGTACTGAAGGGTTCGGCCCGCTTCCTGCAGGGTCTGGCCGCCGAGCAGATGGCGGTCCTGGAGGAACTCCAGCGCAAGTACGGCGGTCACGCGGTGCTCGGCGACCTGCTGGAAGTGACCCACGCCAACGCGCAGATGCAGCGCAAGTCGCAGGGCATCGCCGTGCTGTGCGGTGCGCCGGTCGGCCGCCGCAACCGGGCCGCGAGCGTCTACGACGTGGTGCGCAGCGCGCAGTCGCAGATCCGCAGCTTCCGCCGCGTCGAGATCATGCAGCAGACCGGTTTCGCGCTGAAGGCGTCCGCGGTCTCGCCGGTCTCCCTCGCGGTGGCCGAACTGCTGGACAACGCGGCGAGCTTCTCGCAGCAGGACGCGCCGATCGAGGTGACCTTCCAGCGCGTCCAGCGCAACCTGTGCATCATCATCGACGACGCCGGCGTCGGCATGAACGACGAGGACCGGCAGCGGGCCACCGCCCTGCTGTCCGGTGACTTCGTCCCGCGTCTGTCGCAGCTGGGCACCCAGCCGAAGTTCGGTTTCCCCCTGATCGGCCTCCTCGCCCGCCAGCACGGCTTCCGGGTGGACGTCACCGGTGTCTCCCGCTACGGCGGAGTCCGTGCCGTGGTGCTGCTGCCCGAGGAGCTGTGGACGGAGGAGCAGCCCTCCCCGGTCGACCAGGCCGCTCCGGTGAGCATCGTCCGCGGGGCCGACGGCGGGACCGGTGACAGGCCCCGCACGGTGCACGGGCTGCCCAAGCGGACCAGTCGGCAGACTCCCGTCGCGGGCGTCTCGGGTCAGGACGGGCGTGCGCCGTCCCGGGCGGGCCAGGACGCGGGCCGCGCCTCCGGCCGCAGTCTGGGCGCCCTCGGTGCCCTGCAGCGAGGCACGCTCTCGGGCCGCAACCTCGACTCCGCGTCCAGCGAAGGGTCCCAAGACGCATGACCACCGACCTGTCGTGGATGCTCACGGACATCGTGACCAATGTGCCCAAGGCACGTCACGTCGTCCTGCTCTCCGCGGACGGCATCCCCCGCGGGGCCACCGACGGCCTGCTGGAGAGGGATGTCGAGACCATCTCCGCCGCCATGGCCGGGATGCAGTCGCTCAGCCGGGCCACGGCGCACTTCATCGAGCCGGTGGAGGACCCGCAGTGGCACCAGACGATCATTGAGTTCTCCCACGGGTGGATCTTCCTGATCGGGGCGGGGCAGGGGGCCTACCTGGCCGCCGCCGCGGAACCCGACGTCGACATCCAGCAGATCTCCTTCCGTATGCACCGGCTCGTCGCCCGGCTGGGAAACAACCTGACCGCGCCGCCGCGGGTGGAGGCGGAGGAGCCGCCCCAGGGCGCGGCCGGCACGGCCCGGGACGCGGGCGCCGACCGTTCGGGACTGGTCCTCGACGACCTCGACGAGGTGATCGCGGACGTGCGCGGGGCCCGGCACGCCGTGCTCCTCGGAGTCAACGGCCTGCCCCGCGGGGCGACTTCGGGCATCAGCCGGGATCTCGTGGACACCATCTCCGCGGCCATGACGGGCATTCACGCCTACAGCCGTGTGACGTCCCGGTTCGCGGGCGTTCAAGACGACGCCGGGTGGCGGCAGACGGTCATCGAGTTCCAGCACGGCTGGATCTTCCTGATCGCGGCCAGCGGCGGCTCCTTGCTGGCCGCGGCCGCCGAACACGACACCGACATCGAGGAGTTCACCACTCGCCTGCACCAGGCGGTGGCCCGGCTGGGCGAGTACCGGATGCCGCGGGAGGGGGTGCGCAGCGATGTCTGACGAGTACGGGCAGGAGCCGCATCTGGAACTGACGTCCTCATTAGTGCCACTGTTCGTGATCACGAACGGGCGTGCTCTGCCTCCGGACCAGGAGTACGAGCGCACCGCTCTCGTGACCGCGCGCAAGGAGGGCGGCGCCGCGGCCCGCACGCTGTCGCCGGAAGGCCAGGTGATCATGGACCTGGTCGCCGACGGCTTCCTGTCCGTGGCCGAGGTGGCCGGCCATACGCACCTGCCCCTGGGTGTCGTGCGCATTCTCCTGGCACAGCTGGAGGAGAGCGGTCTCGTCCTCGTCAGAAAGCCCGTGCCGCGCGCCGATCCCCTCGACCGAGAACTGCTCGGTGCCGTCCTCGATGGCCTGAAATCCCGATTCGGAGCGTAGCCCGTGTACCTGGATCCAGACGTCCTGCGCTCGGTGAAGATCCTCGTCGTGGGGCCCTTCGGAGTCGGCAAGACGACCTACATCGGCAACATCTCCGAGATCGAACCCCTGCAGACGGAGGAAGAGATCACCGAGGCCAGCGTGGGCTTCGACGACCTCTCCCGCACCCCCGACAAGACGACCACCACCGTCGCCATGGACTTCGGCCGGCTCACCCTCAGCGAGGAGCTGGTCCTCTACATCTTCGGAACGCCCGGACAGGAGCGCTTCAAGGAGATGTGGGAGGAACTCTCCCGGGGCGCGCTGGGCGCGCTGGTCATCGTCGACCCCCAGCGGTTGGACGAGTCCTTCCCCGTGCTGGACCTGGTCGAACGGTTCGGCCTGACCTACGCCATCGGCGTCAACCACTTCGAGGGCACCACCACGTATCCGCTCGACGAGGTCCGCGAGGCGCTGAACCTGCCCGCGGACACCCCGGTCGTGGCCTGCGACGTGCGCGACCAGCACTCGGCGGCCCAGGCCCTCATCACCCTCGTGCAGCACCTGAAGTCCCTTCTCGCCTAGGAGCCCCGCCATGCACCAGCAGCACGACGCGCAGGAGATACCGCCCGGGTGCCCCGCCCACGGCAAGGTCCCGCTGTACGGCCCCCAGTTCGGCTCCGACCCCGAAGCCACCTACACCTACCTGCGCTCCCTCGGCCCCAGTGCCGCCGTGGAGATCGCGCCCGAGGTCGAGGTCGAGCTGGTCACCAGCTACGACGCCGCCCTGTACATCCTGCAGAACCCCGGCTCCTTCGTCCGTGACTCGCGCCGCTGGAACGCGCTGAACGAGGGGCGTGTGCCCGAGGACAGCCCGGCGCTGCCCATGATGGGATACCGGCCCAACGCTCTGTTCAGCGACGGAGCGGCGCACGCCCGTCTGCGCCAGGCGGTCGTCGACAGTCTCGCCACCGTCAACGAACTCAAGCTCGTACGGCAGACCCAGCAGTCCGCCGACTACCTGATCAGCCAGTTCGGCGCCGAGCCGCGCGGCCGGGCCGAGTTGATGGCCGCCTACGCCCAGCCGCTGCCCCTGCTGGTCTTCAGCGATCTGTTCGGCTGCCCGCCGGAACTCGGCGACCGGGTGATCGTCGGCATCAGCGGCATCTTCGAGGGGACCCCCGGCGCGGACGAGGTGCTGGGCGGGGCGCTCGCGGAGCTGATCGCCCTCAAGCACCGCAGGCCCGGTTACGACCTGACGACGAAGCTGATGGAGCACCCGGCGCAGCTGACCGACGAGGAGGTGCTGCACCAGCTGGTCACTCTGCTGTCCGGCGGCACCGCGCCGCTGGCCGCCGCCATCGGCACCAGCGCCGCGCTGTTCCTCAGCGAGGACGGCCAGGCAGCGCTGCCCGTCGAGGACGCCGTCGCCCGGACTCTGTGGAACTACGCGCCGATCGCCAACTACGCGGGCCACTACGCCACCCACGACGTCGAGTTGGGCGGCCGGGTGCTCAAGGCGGGCGACCCCATCCTGATCTCCTTCGCGGCTGCCAACACCGACCCGAAGCTGGCGCAGCATCGCGAACAGCTCAGCACCAAGGCGCACTTGGCCTTCGGGGCGGGCCCGCACGCGTGCCCCGCGAAGGACCCCGCCTTCATGATCGCGGTCACCGCCGTCGAGTCCCTGCTCAACCGGCTGCCGGACATCGAGATGCGGGTCCCGTTCAAGGACCTGACCTGGGCACCGACCCCCTGGAGCCGCTCCCTGGTGACCCTGCCGGTCCGCTTCACGCCGCGGACCCTGCGCGCGGCGGCCGCCGCCGATCCGGCGCGTGCCCACACGGCTCAGCCCACCGCGGCCACTCCCCAGCGGACCGCCACGCCGACGCCTCAGGCACCCAAGGCCCCCGCGCAGCCCCGGGGCCTGTTCAGCCGATTCCTGGCATGGACCAGAGGGGAATGACCAAGGGAATTGACGAACACAAGTGACGAAGGTAACCCTCACTTAACTCGGTTTAGTGGATGGTTCAATTTACCCATGGGTACGTATGGCGGCTGATTCCCCAGAAAAAGGAGCCGTCATCATGGTGGTTGACGCACACCCGTCGCACGACCGCCGTTCGGCCGTCGCCCTCTTCTCCCGTCTCCGCACGGCGAAGGGGCAGGCCGACCCCTTCCCCCTCTATGCGCAACTCCGCTCCATGGGCCCGGTCACCCCGGCGCCGTGGGGCGGCCTGCTCGTGACCGGCTTCGACATGTGTGACCAGGTACTGCGCGACCGCGGGTGGCTCGAGCCGGACAAGCGCTGGCGCGAGAGCCAGGGCCCGCGCACCCGCTGGAGCGCCCCCTCCTCGCGGGAGATGAGCAACACCATGCCCGCGCTCAATCCCCCTGAACACACCCGAATACGCAGGGCGGCCGGCACGTTCGGCCGCACCGCCATGCAGCGGATCGGCCGGATGATCAGTCAGGCGACCGATCAGCTCCTGACCTCCCTGGCCGAGCAACTCCACCACGGGGAGGCGGACTTCGTTGCCCTCGTCAGCGAGGAACTCCCGGTGGCCGCCATCGGCGACTGGCTGGAGATCCCGGCCGCCGACCGGCCCCGACTGCGTGAACTGACCCACGACCAGGTCTTCACCCAGGAACTGCTGCCGACAGCCAGCCAGTTGGCGCTCTCCGACGCGGCCACGGCCGAACTGCGCGCCTACTTCACCGACTTGGTCCGCCAGCGGCGCGAACGCCCCGGCGAGGACCCCGTGTCGATGTGGATCCAGACCTGGGACACCCTCGAACCCGACCGCGACAAGGCCGACCAAGCCGTCTATTTCATCGCCCTCTTCGTCTTACTCGCCGCACTCGAGACCACCTCGACGCTGCTGTCGACGATGGTCCTGCGGCTCGTCGAGCATCCCGAGCGCTGGGACCAGCTCGCCGCCGACCCCTCCCTCGTTCCCGTCTTCGTCGAAGAGACCCTGCGTCACGACCCGCCCACGCACGTGATCAGCCGGATCGCCGCCACCGACAACGTGATCGGCGGATTCCCCGTCCGCAAGGACGACATGATCCACCTCATGGTGGGCGCGGCACACCGGGACCCGACCCGGCATCCGGATCCGGACCGGTTCGACCTCCGGCGTGAGCGGCCCGACCATCTCGCCTTCAGCGGCGGCATCCACTACTGCCTGGGCGCACCCCTCGCCCGCCTGGAGGCGCAGACCCTCCTCCACCACCTGCTCAGACGCCTGCCCCGCCTCACCCTGGTACGACGCCCGTCCTGGGCGCCCCGGGTCGCGTTCCGGCGTCTGCTGAACCTGGACGTCACCTTCGCATGAACGAGACCGGCGACACCCTCCTCGCCCGCGCGCACAAGACCGTGGCCGTCGACCAGGACGGCCCGGTGCTCCACGTACGCCTCAACCCCACCCGGCAGGACGACACGCTCGGCGTCGCCGTCCTGGACGACCTGATCGCCGTTCTCGACGACCTCCACGGGCGGCCCGACATCCGTGTTCTGGTGCTGTCCTCCGAGGGGGACGACTTCTGTCTGGGAGCCGACCGCACCGAATACGAGACGGCGCTGGCCACGGACCCGACCGGCGCCGCACTGCGGCGGATCACGGACCGGGCCCACCGGCTGTGCAACGCCCTGGAGACGACCCACGCGATCACCATCGCCCGCCTGCACGGCAAGGTGATCGGTGCCGGTCTCGCGCTCGCCGCCTTCTGCGACCTGCGGGCAGCCGCCGACACCTGCCGCTTCCGGATGCCGGAGGTGGGCCTCGGCCTCCCGCCGGCCTGGGGCGGAGCCATGGGCCGTCTGATCTCCGAGGCGGGCGTCGCCAGGATCCGCGAACTCCTGCTGACCTGCGACGTGTTCGACGCGGACACGGCCCACCGGATCGGCCTGGTCCACGAGATCGCGCCCCTCGACCAACTGGACAAAAAAGTCGGCGCGTGGACGCGCCCCCTGCTGAGGCGCTCGCCGGAAGCCCTCGTCCTGACCAAACGCATGCTCGCCGGCTACGCGCGCGCCGACCGCACGGCCGACGTGTCCCTGCTCGACTCCCACCTCCTGACCCCGTATCTCGTCCCGATCCGAAACCAGGGTCCGGCCGCCGACTGAGCACTCCTCGAAGGGCGCGGCCGAAAGGACGCACATCGCCGCGGGCGACGACCTGAGTTCGTCGCCCGCGGCGATCGCGTATCCGTACGGAGCGTGCCGGTCCTAGGACGCGGTGAACGCCTTCACGCGGACACCCGTGTCGCAGATGTGCACGGTCGTCTTCTTCCCGCCGCCTCCGGTGAACGCCGGGCTGAGGGGGCGGGACTCGCCGGGCGGGACGACGTCGACGCCCGCGACGACGTCACAGTCCTCGACGCCGGTGAAGGTGAGCGCGGCGGAAGCGGAATCACCGGGGGAGAGGCTGACCTTCGGCGCTTCGGCGGCCGACCCGGTCCAGTCGACCGGGAGTTCCACGCGGCCGGCCGTCCCGACGAACATGAGGGACGGGAAGCCGCGCACCGTGCACGAGCCGTCCCCCTTGTTGGTGATCACGACCGAGGCCCGGCCCTGACCGGTGCTGACGGCCGTGCCCTTGAGATCCTTCGTGCGGCAGTGGTCGGCCGCGGGGCTCGGCAGGGAGTCCGCTCCGAAGAGCACCCCGGCCGACGGGGGCGCCGTACCACCGCTGTCGGCCCGGCCCTTGGCCTCCGTACCCGACGAACTCGACGACCCCGGCGACCTGGAAGCGGAACCGCTTTCCGGACGGTCCGCCGCACCGGACGGCGACGAGGAGGACGTCGACGAGCACCCCGCCGCCCCGACGAGCAGCAGGACGGTGACGGCGATCGGTAGTCGGCGCATGGCTCCTGCCTGTTGTCGGACGGACGCTGTTGAACGGACGGTTTCGAGCGGATTGACGGCCCGGGACTCGCAAGGGTGAGCGTATTGCATAGAATCCTCGCCGATCACGTTCACCGGCGCTGCGGAGCGCGCACCGCCACGGGGGGAAGGTACGCGCGTGCAGTCGAGCAGCGACGCCACGGGCACCGAGGGGATACGCAGAAGGCGCTTTCTCGGCGCGGGGGCCCTCACACTGGGAGCCGCGGGGGCGGTGGCGGGCGGACAGCTCCTGACCGGGAACGCCTCGGCCTCGGTGGGCGGTTCGACGGCACCGGCCGGTGCCGGTGCGTCGGTCTCCGGCACGGTCTTCAAACTGGGCGTCGCCTCCGGTGACCCGCTGCCCACCGCGATCGTGCTGTGGACCCGGGTGACCCCCGTCAACCAGGGCAACTCCGGCATCCTGCCGCCCAGTGTCCCGGTGACCTGGGAGCTGGCCTCGGACAGCGGGTTCACCAAGATCGTCAAGAGTGGTACGGCGACGGCGAGCAGCAGCCTCGCGCACAGCGTCCACGTCGACGTGACGGGCCTCACCCCGGCGACCGACTACTGGTACCGGTTCAAGGCGCTCGGCCACACCTCCCGCACCGGCCGCACCCGCACGGCCCCCGCCGCCGGCACCACCCCCGAGAAGCTGCGGATCGCGCTCGCCTCCTGCCAGAACTGGCAGCACGGCTACTTCACCGCCTACCAGGACATGCGCGCCCAGAAGCCCGACCTGGTGCTGTTCGTCGGCGACTACATCTACGAGAGCTCCGCCTTCTCCTACCGGGTACGCCGGCACGAGGGCTCGGCCGCGCCGGTCAGCCTCGCCGAGTACCGCTCCCGCCACGAGCAGTACAACACCGACCCGGACCTGCAGGCGATGCGCGCGGGCGCCCCCTTCGTCGTCGTCTACGACGACCACGAGGTCGAGAACGACTGGGCCGGCGACGTGCCGAACGACCCGGCGGCCTGGCCCACCGACAAGTTCCTGGCCCGCAGGGCGGCCGCCTTCCAGGCCTTCTACGAGCACATGCCGATCCGCTCCGCGCAGAAGCCCAGCGGCCCGGACGTCCTGATGTACCGCAAGCTCGACTTCGGGTCCCTGGCCCGGCTGCACGTCCTGGACACCCGCCAGTACCGCGACGACCAGGCCACCACCCAGCAGGGCGCGATGGAGAGCGGCCGCGTCATCATGGGCGACACCCAGCGCGACTGGCTCGTGGGCAGCATGCGCACCTCCGGCAAGCGGTGGAACCTCGTCGCCTCCCAGGTGATGATGGCCGAGACCGACATCCTCGCCGGCGAGGGCAAGGAGTGGCTCTACGACGCCTGGGACGGCTACCAGGTCGAACGCAACGCCCTGCTCGCCGACTTCCAGGACGTCCGCAACCCCGTGGTGCTCTCCGGCGACCGCCACCGCACCATCGTCAGCGACCTCAAACTGGACTACTCCGACCCGGGTTCGACGGTCGTCGGCGCGGAGTTCGTCGGCACGTCCATCTCCAGCAACGGCGACGAGGACCTCGAGGCCTTCGCCGCCGAGTGGGCGCCCAAGCTGGCGGACAACCCGCACTGGAAGATGATCGACGCGCGCCGCGGCTATCTCCTCCTCGACATCACCCCGACCGGCATCGACGCCCAACTGCGAACCGTCTCAACGGTGTTGACCAAGAACGGTACGACCAGTACGGCAGCGTCCTTCCGGGTCGACGACGGTGTGCCGGGCGTCCACCGGGTCGACGCGCAGACGCAGGCACCGGCGAGCGAGAGCGCGGACGCGTCCTCGAGCCCGACGGATCAGGCGACCCCGACGGACACGACCGAACCACCGACCGAGAGCCCCGCCGGTACCTCCACCGGCACCTCCACCGAGGTGTCACCCACCGACGTGACGACCACCGCCTGACCTCCGGGAGAGAACGTGTTCACCCTTCGATCCCGGCGCGACGGGAACCACAGACACCGGCGCCCCGTCGCCGTCAGGGCGTCCCTGCTCGCCGGCACCGCCGCCGTGCTCGTGGCCGGTGTGCTGACGGTGCTGCCCTCCGACGCGGACGCCAGCGGGCCGGCCCGCGGCGACTTCGACGGCGACGGCACCTCGGACCTCGTCTACCGCAATGTGGCGGGCCAGTTGTACATCAACACCGGTTCGGCCGAGACCATGGCCCTCGACGCGGACGTCTCCAAGGTCAAGGACGTCCTGACCCCGGGCGACCTCGACGGCGACGGCGTCCAGGACGTGCTCACCCTGAGCTCCAGTGGAGTCCTGTCCTTCCACTACGGCATCTTCGCCCGCGTCCCCGGCGGTCTGGGCTCACGCAAAACGGTCGCCACCGGCTGGCAGGTCTACAACAAGATCGCCGCACCGGGTGACATGAACGGCGACGGCAAGGTCGACCTGCTGGCCCGCACACCCTCCGGAACCCTGTACTTCTGTCCGGGCCTGGGCACCGGGGCCTTCGGCAGCCGGGTCAAGATCGGCACCGGCTGGCAGCAGTACGACGAACTGATCGGTGCCGGCGACCTGAACCGCGACGGCGTGGGCGACCTGCTGGCCCGTACTCCGGCCGGCGTCCTCTACCGGTACCTGGGCAAGAAGGGCGGCACCTTCAACGCCAAGGTCAAGGACTCCAGGACCGAGTGGGGGTCGTACAACCAGATCGTCGGAGGCGGCGACTGGGACGGCAACGGCAAGGCCGACCTGCTGGCCCGGGACTACTCCGGCAACCTCTGGTTCTACGCGGGCAACGGCAACGGCACCTTCGCGACCCGCGCCGCCCGCAGCAAGGGCTGGGGCGCGGTGACGCAGTTCGCGGGGGCGGGCGAGACCCCGCACTTCGGCAAGTACGGGATCATGGCCCGTACGTCGTCGGGGTCCGTCTACAGCTACCAGGTCACCGGCACCGGCAACCTGGGCGGCAAGCTGCTGATCGGTTCGTCCTGGCCGACGTCCTCCACCCGCCTCGCCTACGCCTCCTCCCTGCGCGACAGCGGCCTGGGCGACCTGGTCGTCCACTCCGTCAGCGACGGCAAGCTGACCAACCCGGCGTTCTACGCCCTGACCGACCCGCTGATCGCCGCCGGCTCCACGACGTACAGCCGGATCGTCGGCCCCGGCGACGTGACGGGCGACGGCAAGGGGGACCTGCTGGCCGTGACCAGCACCGGCACGCTCTACCTCTACGCGGGCAACGGTTCCGGCACCTCCGTCGCCGGGCGGGTGAAGCTGGGCACCGGCTGGCAGCAGTACAACGCCCTGGTCGGCGGCGGCGACATCACCGGCGACGGCCGCCCAGACCTCCTTGCCCGCGACTCCTCCGGCGCCCTGTGGCGCTACGCGGGCACGGGCAGCGCGTCCGCTCCCTTCTCGGCCCGCGTCAAGATCGGCAGCGGCTGGCAGCAGTACAAGAAGCTCTTCTCGCCGGGGGACGCCAACGGTGACGGCAAGGCCGACCTCATGGCCACCAACTCCTCAGGCGCCCTGTACTTCTACGCCGGCACCGGCACGGGCACCTTCAAGGGCCGCGTGACGAAGGCGACGAGCGGTTGGAGCGGCTGGTCGGACCTGCTGTGACCCCGGCCCACCGCCCCGCCCTGGTCATCAGCCCCTTGTCCGCTCCGGTGTCCGATCACTCGTCGATCGCGATGGACGGGCTTCCGCCGCCAACTGCTGCTTGCCCTCGGGGAAGTAGCGGTACGTCGACCCGTGCGGCGCCGGTGGTCGGGGTTTCAGGCGGTGGGGTGCCGCTCTGCCGGGCTGACGGCTTCCGTGGCCGCCAGGGAGGCGAGCAGGCGTAGGCCCTCTTCCGACGGCGCAGGATGGCCACCGCCATGTCCCCGAACAGCTCCCAGTCCGGGTAGAACCGGCGGGAGGCCGGGTCGAGGAAGTTGAAGCGGGCCAGGTTCCGCTGGTTGTCCGGGTTGGCGAACAGGTCGGTGTAGAAGGCGCGGGCGAGGGAGTTGGCGGCCAGGATGTCCATACGGCCGTTGCCCACGATCGCCGGACCCGCGGTGATCGCGTCGAGCGTCCACTGCAGGCTGCGGTGCGGGGTCCACTGCCGGGCGGCGGTACGGCGACGCGGGCGGGTGAGCGCGTCGGAGCCGTCGGCGGCCTGCGCCAGGTGCAGGAGATGGGCGCGCTCGGCGTCGTCCAGTCGCAGTGCGCGGGCCACGGCCTCGAGGACGGCGGGGGAGGCGCCGGCGAGGTTCCCCCGCTCCAGCTTCGCGTAGTACTCCACGCTCATGTCGGCCAGCGCGGCGACCTCGCTCCTGCGCAGCCCGGGCACACGACGCCGGGAACCGGCGGGCAGGCCGGCCTGGTCCGGGGTGATCTTCGCTCGCCGCGAGGTGAGGAACTCGCGGACCTCCTCACGGTTGTCCATGTCCTCGACCGTACGGCCTGCCCGCCACGCGAGGGATGTACTGCCGGTACACCTTTCACCGGTAACTCGCTCACCGCCGGGATACGCGGTTACCTGAGACAGAGGTGATCCCGAGCGGCACCGCCGCTCCCCGGGATGACCGGCCCGGCGGCGCGCGAAGTCAACGGCGCGCCCGCCCACACCCCCGATCGAGAACGTAAGGAATCCCCCATGCGCGGAGCAGTGATCCACGCCCCCGGCGACGTGCGCTTCGAGACCCTGGACGACCCGAAGATCCTCAAGCCGACGGACGCGATCATCCGCACGGCCGTCACCTGTGTGTGCGGCTCCGACCTGTGGCCCTGGCGCGGCCTCGACGCGACCGACGAGGCGCATCCCATGGGCCACGAGTACGTCGGCTTCGTCGAGGAGGTCGGCAGCGAGGTCACGGCGGTCAGGCCGGGCCAGTTCGTCGTCGGTTCCTTCGCCACCTCCGACAACGTCTGTGCCAACTGCCGCAACGGATGGCAGTCCAACTGCCTGAACCGCGAGTTCATGAGCACCTGCCAGGCCGAGTACGTGCGCATCCCCAACGCCCAGGGCACCCTGGTCGCCACCGGCGAGGTACCGGGCGAGGAGTTCTGGCCGGGGCTGCTGGCCGTGTCCGACGTGATGGGCACCGGCTGGTACGCGGCCGACGCCGCCGAGGTCGGGCCCGGTTCCACCGCGGTGGTCGTCGGCGACGGCGCGGTCGGCCTGTGCGCCGTGATCGCCGCGAAGGAGATGGGCGCGGAGCGGATCATCGCCATGTCCCGGCACGAGTCGCGGCAGAAGCTGGCCCGCGAGTTCGGTGCGACCGACATCGTCACCGAGCGCGGTGAGGAAGGCGTCGCCCGCGTCAAGGACCTCACCGGCGGCATCGGCGCGGACAGCGTGCTGGAGTGTGTGGGCACCGCCCAGTCGATGCGGCAGGCCCTGCACTCCACCCGGCCCGGCGGCACCGTCGGCTTCGTCGGCGTCCCCCACGAGGTCGCCGTCGACGGCCAGGAGCTGTTCTTCTCCCACGTCGGCCTGCGCGGCGGCCCCGCCCCCGTACGCCGCTACCTGCCCGACCTCATCGACCGCGTCCTGACGGGGCGGATCAACCCGGGCAAGGTCTTCGACCTCACCCTCCCGCTCGACCAGGTCGCCGAGGGCTACCGGGCCATGGACGAACGCCGCGCCGTCAAGACCCTCCTCAAGCCCTGAAACGACCGCAGCGCAGGAACCACACAGAAGGAAACGGCCTTGCAGATCACCCGCAGCTCGATCGCCACCGCCAAGGGTCCCGCCGACTGGTTCACCGGTGACGTCTACATCGATGCCGTCGCCGCCGCACCGGAGCCGTCCCGGGTCAGCGCCAACCTCGTGCACTTCATGCCCGGCGCGCGCACCCACTGGCACCGGCACCCGCTCGGCCAGACCGTGTTCGTGACGGAGGGGGTCGGTCTGTGCCGACGCCGGGGCGGGCCGATCGAGGTCATCCGGCCCGGCGACCGCGTCCTGTTCGAGGCCGACGAGGAGCACTGGCACGGCGCCGCGCCCGACCGGCTCATGGTCCACCTCGCCATCAACGAGAGCGACACCGACCACGACGTCGTCCACTGGCTGACCCCCGTCACCGACGAGGAGTACGCCACCGCCCCGTCCACCGACTGACCCGCGAGCAGCTTCACTTCACCTGACCGGAGGATCCCCGACGGGGCGTCAGCGGCCGGCTCCTCCTCGTGGGGAAAATCTGTCACGGCGAAGCCAGATCTTCGGGGCTGCGGGACTAGGGTTGGGGGTACCAGGAACCTGGCGCCGATTCCCTCGGCCCTCCGTGCCGGTTCCTTCGGAGCCCCCGAAACGAAAGGCGGCTATGCCCGCTGAGAACGCCCCTGTCGCCGGGAACCTCGACGACGACGACTACCCCGCGTACACCATGGGGCGCGCCGCCGACGTTCTCGGCACCACCCCCGCCTTCCTGCGTGCCGTCGGTGAAGCCGAGTTGATCGCTCCCTTGCGGTCGGAAGGCGGTCACCGCCGGTACTCCCGCCGCCAGCTGCGCACCGCAGCCCGCGCGCGTGAACTCGTCGACCAGGGCACGCCCATCGAGGCCGCCTGCCGCATCGTCTCCCTCGAGGACCAGCTCGACGACGCCCTCCGGCTGAACCGGGAGCTGCGCCGCAAGCTGGATGAGGACGGCGCGAATATCTAGTACCGCCGGAACAGAAATGCGGGTCGCGGCAGGGTGAGAATACCTGGATGCCCGCCAAAACCCGGGACGTGTCCCCGCTCCACCTGTGTTAGCGTGGCTACGGTTGCAGTTTTGGTTGCCAGAGACTTGTTTCTTTGCAGAGCTTTCCGGATCTTTCCGGAGGGGTGATCATCGCGGCGACTCGGATTCCGTAAAGTGCGGAACCCGGCACTGCCCCCAAAGGGAGATTCAATATGGCATCTGGCACCGTGAAGTGGTTCAACGCGGAAAAGGGCTTCGGCTTCATCGAGCAGGACGGTGGCGGCGCTGACGTGTTCGCCCACTACTCGAACATCGCCACCAGCGGCTTCCGCGAGCTTCAGGAAGGCCAGAAGGTTACCTTCGACGTCACGCAGGGCCAGAAGGGCCCGCAGGCCGAGAACATCGTTCCCGCCTGACACACACGCGTCGCGTTCCACGTGATCGGGGCCCGCACCCTGGGTGCGGGCCCCGATTCGTTGCATTTTCACGGCAGACCACGCCAGATCCACGGCACCCGGGCAGGCCCATTCTTGCGAATCTCGGTACGGCACCGCGCCGCCTCCCGGAATTCCTCGACACGTGCCGCATCGAGGAAGGTTCCGCATGAACCGCAAAAGTCGCACGAGTGATGACGCCGCCCGCTCCCAGCGCGAGAAGCCGGCGCACCGCAACACTCGTTCCCGTCCGGACGAGAGCGGGCGGAGCGGCCGCAGGAGCCGCTCCATCACGTCTCGTTCCGCCGCGTCCGGCGAAGAGACCGCGCCGTCGGCCGCCACCCCGTCTCTGCCTCCTGCCGACTCCTTCGCCGACCTTGATCTGCCCGAGCCGCTGCGGGCCGCGCTGCTGGCCGAGGGGGTGACGGCGCCGTTCCCCATCCAGGCGGCGACCCTGCCGAACTCGCTGGCAGGCCGTGACGTGCTGGGCCGTGGACGTACCGGTTCGGGCAAGACGCTCGCCTTCGGGCTCGCCCTGCTCGTCCGCATCCACGGTCGCCGGGCCGAGACTCGCCGGCCGCTGGCCCTCGTCCTGGTCCCCACCCGAGAACTGGCACAGCAGGTCACCGACGCGCTCACCCCCTACGCCCGGGCGCTGCGGCTGCGGCTCACGACCGTGGTCGGCGGTCTGTCCATCGGCCGGCAGGCGAGCGCGCTGCGCGCCGGCGCCGAGGTCGTCGTCGCGACACCCGGGCGGCTCAAGGACCTCATCGTCCGGGGCGACTGCCGTGTGGACCAGGTCGCCGTCAGCGTCCTCGACGAGGCCGACCAGATGGCCGATATGGGATTCATGCCGCAGGTCACCGCCCTGCTCGACCAGGTGCCCGCCGACGGCCAGCGGATGCTGTTCTCAGCCACCCTCGACCGGGACGTCGACCGCCTGGTGCGGAGGTACCTGCACGACCCCGTCGTGCATTCGGTCGACCCCGCCGCGGGCGCGGTCACCACGATGGAGCACCACGTGCTGCACGTCGAGGAGGAGGACAAGCACGCCACCGCGGCCCGTATCGCGGCCCGCGAGGGGCGGGTCCTGCTGTTCCTCGACACCAAGCACGCGGCGGACCGACTGGCGAAGAAGCTGCTGGCGGTCGGGGTGCGTGCCGCCTCGCTGCACGGCGGCAAGTCCCAGTCGCAGCGCACCCGCACGCTCGCCCAGTTCAAGGACGGCCAGGTCACGGCCCTGGTCGCCACCAACGTCGCGGCCCGCGGCATCCATGTCGACGATCTCGACCTCGTCGTCAACGTCGACCCGCCCGGCGACCACAAGGACTACCTGCACCGCGGCGGCCGTACCGCACGGGCCGGGGCGTCCGGCACCGTCGTCACCATGGTCCTCGGGCATCAACGGCGTGCGATGAGCCGCCTGCTGGCCGACGCCGGCGTCACCGCGCGCACCGTCCGCACCCGGTCGGGCGACGCCGAGCTCAGCCGTATCACCGGAGCCCGGGCGCCCTCCGGCACGCCCGTCACGCTCCCCGGCCCGGTCACCGCCGCACCGGGACGCGCCCGCTCCTCCGGGCGCCGCCGAGCCGGGCAGCCCGCCCGGGCCCGACGGACCGGATGAGACCTGATCTCCCCGTGCGCCCCGTCACCCGTGATCGGACGAACGCGGCCACACCCCGGGCGTCCTCGCCATCTGCCCTGACCGCCCGTACGTCGTCGGCCCGCCCGGCGGCTCCGTCTCAGCCCTGTGGAGGCACCATGCGCTGTGTCATCGCCCGTTACCCCTTCGACCTCACCAAGAGCGAGGTCGAGCAGTCGATGCGGGGCATCAAGCCCGAGGACGTCACCGGCGTGTCCGTGACCATCGGCCGTCGCACCTACCCCGTCATGCAGGTCGGCGAGGTGATCACCCGGCAGGACCGTCGTGACTTCACCGCGGGGGAGGTCCGCAGGGCGCTGGTCCGCCTCGGCTTCTCCTGCCACGAGGCGCCGCCGGCCCCGACCGTGGATCTGCCCGCGCCCTGGCCGACCACGGCCACGCCGTGGACCTGAGCCGTACGCGCATCTCGCCGTGGACCTGAGCCGCATACGAAGGCCCTGACGGCGATGTCAGTGCCCGTATCCGCACCCGCACCCGGCGGCATTCTTGGCCCGGCTCACGGTGACGGCGGCGTCCGTGACGGCGGCGGGCTTGGTGGCACGGACGACGGCGGAGTGCATGCCGTCGGCGACCGCGTGCGTCGGGGTGATCTCGATGTCCGAGAACCCGGCGGACTCCAGGCCCGCGCGGTACTCGCTGAAGGACAGCGCGCCGGCGATGCAGCCGACGTGGTCGCCGCGCTCGGCCCGCTGCTCCACGGTGAGCGTGTCGTCGGCGACGACGTCGGAGACGCCGATCCGGCCGCCGGGCCTGAGGACACGGAACGTCTCCGCGAACACCGCGGGCTTGTCGACCGACAGGTTGATCACGCAGTTCGAGATGACGACGTCGATGGTGCCCGCGGGCAGGGGGATCGCCTCGATGGTGCCCTTGAGGAACTCCACGTTCGTCGCGCCCGCCCTCGCGGCGTTGGCCAGGGCGAGTTCGAGCATCTCGTCGGTCATGTCGAGCCCGTACGCCTTGCCGGTCGGACCGACTCGGCGGGCGGACAGCAGGACGTCGATCCCGCCGCCGGAACCGAGATCGAGCACGCGCTCGCCCTCGCGCAGTTCGGCCACGGCCGTCGGGTTGCCGCAGCCGAGGGAGGCGGCCAGGGCCTCGGCGGGCAGGGTCTCGCGCTCGTCGGCGGCGTACAGGGCCGAGCCGAAGTTCTCGTCGGCATCGACGGGCTCGGGCCCGCAACACGCGTTACCGCCCTCGGCGACCTCGGTGGCTGCCGCCGCGTACCGCTGACGGACGGTTTCGCGCAGGTCGGTGGACTGCTCGCTCATGACGCACTCCCGGGTGACGGGCCTCAGCACAGGCCCGGAACGGCTTGTATTGATGGTCATTGATGCAAGCTTGCGCCTTGATTCGAAAGACGTCAACATAGAGGAATGTCGAAACAAGAGCTCCGGGTGCTCGGGCAGGACGCCGCCTGCTGCGCCGGCCTGTCCGCCGCGCCGCTGGACGAGGACCGGGCCGCCGACCTGGCCAAGGTCTTCAAGGCGCTCGGTGATCCCGTCCGACTGCGGCTGATGTCGATGATCGCCTCGCGCGGTCAGGGCGGCGAGGTCTGCGTGTGCGAGCTGACCCCCGCCTTCGACCTGTCCCAGCCGACGATCTCCCACCACCTCAAGCTGCTGCGGCAGGCCGGGCTCATCGACTGCGAGCGACGCGGCACCTGGGTGTACTACTGGGTGCTGCCCGGCGCCCTGGACCGGCTCTCCGCCTTCCTGGCCATCCCGCAACCCGCCGGGACCACGGTGTGAAGTCCTCCCTCGGCCGTCGGCTCACGCGGGAGGCGATCACCGGCATCGGCTCCTTCGCGGGAATGTCGCCCGCCTCCGTCCCGCCCGCGGAAGCCGAACCCGCCTCGTCCTGACCTCACTTCACCTTCCGAGAAAGCCCCGTCATGAGCACTTCCGTCCCTCGCCCCTCGGTGCTGTTCGTCTGTGTGCACAACGCCGGCCGGTCCCAGATGGCGGCCGCGTTCCTCTCCCACCTCGCGGGCGAGAGGGTCGAGGTCCGTTCGGCCGGGTCCGCCCCCGCCGACGCCGTCAACCCCGCCGTCGTCGAGGCGATGAGCGAGGTCGGCATCGACATCTCCGCGCAGACCCCGAAGATCCTCACCACCGGGGCCGTCCAGGCCTCCGACGTCGTCATCACCATGGGATGCGGCGACGCCTGCCCCGTCTTCCCCGGCAAGCGGTACCTCGACTGGCGGCTCGACGACCCGGCCGGGCGCGGCGTGGAGGCCGTACGCCCCATCCGCGACGAGATCGAGAGCCGCGTCCGCGCGCTGATCGGAGAGGTGACATCCGGGACCGAGGAGTGATATGGATCACCAAAAATCTGCCCACCGCACGCAACTGCGACGCATGCCGTAGTCATCTGACTAGGAGTCGGGGCCCGCAGGGGCTGGGCAGTTGGAGAGAACGGGACAGGTCGTGGGACGGCGCACAAGTGGCATAGGGATCGCACTCGTCACGGTCGCGACGCTCGTGGGCGCGAGCGCCTGCGGCGCGGGCGGCGGTGACAAGGCGAGCGGCACCGACGCGAAGGCGTCGGGGAAGGCGAGCGCGAGTGCCTCGCCGACGCCGACGAAGCCCGCGGGCCCGCCGATGCTGCTGGACACCATCACCCCCCAGACGGGCACCACGGTCGGCGTGGCCATGCCGATCTCGGTGATCTTCACCAACCCCGTCGCGGAGAAGGCCCGGGCCACGGTCGAGAAGCACATGAAGGTCAGCGCCTCCCAGCCGGTGGCCGGCGCCTGGCACTGGATGGGCGACCGACGCGCCGACTGGCGGCCCAAGACCTTCTGGCCCTCGGGTACGAAGGTGAAGATCGACGCCGACCTCAAGGGCGTCAGCAACGGCAACGGACGCTACGGCGTGCACGGCTACACGCACACCTTCACCATCGGCGACGACGTCCGCGCGGACGTCTCCGTCACCGGCCACACCATGAAGGTGACCCGCAACGGGAAGCTGGTGCGCACCCTGTCCATCAACGCGGGCAGCGCCCAGTACCCGACGTGGGACGGCACCATGGCCGTCATCGACAAGCAGGAGAAGGTCCACATGACCTCCTGCAGCGTCGGCATCAGCTGCGACAAGGGCAGCCCCAACTACTACGACCTGACGCTGCCCTGGGACGTGCACCTGACCCAGTCCGGCACGTACGTGCACTACTCGACCGGTGACCCCTATCCGGGCAGCGGCAGCGCCCGCGGCTCGCACGGCTGCGTCCACCTGTCCATGGCGGACGCCAAGTGGTTCTACGGCCAGATCAAGCAGGGCGACCCCGTCACCATCACCGGCTCGCCCCGCGGCAACGCCCCGGCCGACAACGGCTACGCCGACTTCAACCTCTCCTGGAGCCAGTGGCTCGCGGGCAGCGGGGCCGGGGAGCAGACGACCGCGACGCTGTGACCCGGCCCGCACATCGGTGACGGTCGCCGTCCCGGCCGTCACCGGTACGCTCATGCGTCGTGCGGCAGACACGCCTCGACACCGCCCGGATCCGGGCGGCCCGCCGGGTGATCGACCCGGTGTTCCTCGACACGCCGCTGTACCGCTGCGAGGCACTGGAGCCGCACCTCGGCTGCGCGGTGAGCGTCAAGCTGGAGACGGCGAACCCCGTCCGCAGCTTCAAGGCACGCGGCACCGAGGTGGTCGCGAGCCGGCTCGCCGAGCACGGTCCGCGGGCCGTGGTGTGCGCCAGCGCGGGCAATCTCGGCCAGGCGCTGGCCTGGTCCGGCCGTGGGCGTGGGCTGGACGTCACCGTCGTGGCATCGCGCTTCGCGACCGTGGCCAAGCTCGATCGCATCCGCGCGCTGGGCGCCAGGCTGGAACTGGTGGACGGCGACCACGAGTCGGCGCGTGAGCGGGCGGCGGCCGTCGCGCGGCACCAGGGCGTCCGGCTGGTCGAGGACAGCCTGGACATCGAGACCTGCGAGGGCGCGGCGACCATCGGCCTGGAACTCGTGGACGCCGAGCCGTCGTTCGACGCCGTCCTGATCGCACTCGGCGGCGGGGCGCTCGCCACCGGTGTGGGGCACGTGGTCAAGGACCTGGCGCCCGGGACCGAGGTGATCTGCGTCCAGCCGCTGGGCGCGCCGGCGATGACCCGCTCCTGGCACAGCCGGCGCGTGGTCACCACCGACTCGACCGACACGATCGCCGACGGCGTCGCGGGCCGGTACCCCATCCCGGCCGTCCTGGACGACCTCCTCCTGGTCGCCGACGACGCGCTGCTGGTCGAGGAGGCGTCGATCGTCGCCGGCCTGCGGATGCTCCTCCACCACGCCGGCCTCGTCGTCGAACCGTCGGCGGCGCTCGGCGTCGCGGCGCTTCTGGAGAACCGGGACCGCTTCGCCGGCCGGCACGTGGTGACCGTCATCTGCGGCAGCAACGTCGACATGGACGCGTACCACCGCTGGGTCGGTACGGCTTCTCGCTGACGTCGCGCCGACGCCGACCGCCGCCCCGGCGGGAGCGGATCAAGCGCCCGCGGCAGGGGGCGTGGGCCTGCGCAGCAGCCACTGACCGAACGTCCGCCGAGGCGGCCGTACCACCACGCGGCCGTGCGCCTTCTGGCCGACCAGCTCCACGCGCAGGGTGACCGGAGCGTCCTGGTCAGCCGGAGCCCGACGGTACGTGAGCTTGCTGTGGACCAGTCGCAGGCCGTCGGTGTCGACGACGACGCCCGGCCTCGTGATCAGCGTCAGGGTCTTCCCCGCCGTCTCCAGGTCGATCCGCAAGGTGTCGTGCGTGATCACGGCCTCGGTGAAGTCGAGCGTCACATCACACCAGTACACCGCGAGTTCCATTCTCCGCGGCACCACCCAGCGCCCCGCCCGTTCGATCGCGCCGCTGTGCACCTGCTCGATCCGGACGACGTCCTTGGCCTCCGCCTCGGCCGACACGTTCGGCAGGTCGGCGGTGAGCGCGGACAGTTCGCCCAGGGTCCGTGCCGACAGGGCGACCTCCAGACGCTCGTCCAACTCGTCCGAGGTCAGCAGGCCGTCCCCCGCCGCGATGCGCAGCACGTCCACCACGCGGTCCCGGTCCGCGTGGGAGGCTCGCAGCTCGGGCGGCGACCCGAGCTCGGAGCCCTTCGGCGTGGGCGACATCTCTCCCGACATGCTTCCGTCCTGGTCCTGTCGAACGTCATCCGACGTCTTGGTGCGACGCGAGCAGCGACGCGACGAGAAGACTAACGCTATATCGCGACATGGACCCCGGCCGGGCGCCGTCCCGGAGGGGTGGCGGCCGGTGGTGACTCACGGCGTACGACATCCATCATGCCGGGACGTGGTCGGGGCAACAACCGGGCCCCGAGGGCCAGTTGCTCAGGGCCGGCACAGTCAGTCGAGGACCGCGGTCGCCTCGATCTCGACCAGGTGCTCGGGGACGTCCAGTGCCGCGACCCCGATCAGTGTGGTCGGCGGGACCGGAGTGACCCCGAGCCTCGCGGTGGCCCGCGAGATGCCGTCCAGGAGCTGGGGCATCTTGTCGGGGTTCCAGTCGACGACGTAGAAGGTCAGCTTCGCCACGTCGTCGAAGGAGCCCCCGGCTTCGGCCAGGGCGGTGGCGACGTTGAGATAGCTCTGCTCGACCTGCGCGGCGAGGTCTCCCTTGCCGACGGTCGTCCCCTCGGCGTCCCAGGCGACCTGCCCGGCGACGAAGACCAGCCGCGAACCGGAGGCGATCGCCACCTGGCGGTAGACGTCGATCTTCGGCAGTCCTTCGGGATTCCTGAGAGTGATGGTCATGCTGTCCGCCTTTCATGTCAGACCTTCGTGGTCTCTTCCGGTTACTCGGCAACCATAAGAGAGTGGGCGCTGACGTGGAAGAACGCACTTTTCGGTGACTGGGTAACCGGATGGTGACCACCGTGCGCGAGCGGGCCGACCGGTGGCCTCCATCGCGGCGCCTTCGCGCGGGCCGCGTGCGGCGAACTGCTTGAAGAGGTGTACGACCGCTACCGCCGCGCCCAACCCGGCGCACTGTCCCGGCCGCACCGGTGGTAGGCCGGCGGACGCCCTCCTCCGCGCCGACCGCGCCCCGCACCCGGCGGCAGCCGGGATCGTGTGGGGCTGTGTACGTGGCCTGTGCACGGGTAGCCGCAAGAGCGGCAATCGGTCACGAGTGGTGAACAACGAAAGAGCCCCACATGGTCATCCCGCTTATGAAGCAGGCGGAGGATGAGCCGGGCCGGCACGAGCACGCCACGCTGCGTTACGCCGCAGCGTGGGGCCCGACCACGGCCTGCGCCGCCCAGGCACGCCGCGACCTGCGCGCCGTCCTCGCCCATGTCCCGCGCGCCGGCCGCGCACCCGTTCCCGCGTCCCGGGCCATGGACGCCGAACTCGTCGTCAGCGAACTCGTCACCAACGTCCTGCGGCACGCACCCGGCCCCTGCTCGCTCACGGTGCAGCTGACCGGCACACACCTCGCCATCAGCCTGTACGACACCTCGCCCCAGGCTCCGACGGTCCGGCCCCCCGACCGCGGCCGCGTCGGCGGACACGGACTGCACCTGGTGCACTCGGTCAGTGACGAGGTCGTCGTCACTCCCCGCGGCAGGGGCAAGGAGATCACCGCCCACCTGAGGCTGGTCACGGGCGACGAACTCGGCAGGGCCGACAGGACGGTGCTGTCCTCGTCCATCTCGGGCCGGACACAACAGACCTCGTGATCAGTGGCTCGCCGGTGAGGCGGGCCGGGCCGGCTGCCGGTCGCCGGCGGCCGTGGTCCTCGGGAGGCGGGTCGCCGCGGCCAGGCCGACGAGGGCCGTGACGGCGAGGGTGATCATCGCGGCGGCGTAGGCGCCTTTGGTGAGCCCGGAGACCAGGATCGTGCCGGCGATGGCGGTGCCGAAGGAGGAGCCGAGGTTGGAGACACTGCGGGACAGGCCCGAGATCTCGCCCTGTCGGTCCTCGGGGAAGCTGGACTGGACGACGTTGACCGAGGGGGTCAGCATCCCGCCGAGGCCCAGGCCGATGAGGAGCAGCCCGGGGACGTAGGCCCAGGCGGTGGTGTACGCGGCGGCCAGCGCGATCAGCAGGGCCACCCCGGCGACGGCGACGACGAAGCCGGCCATGATCAGGGTGCGCTGGGGGCGCAGCCTCGCGAGTCGTGCGGCGGACAGCGAGGAGATGAGCAGCCCGAGAGTGGCGGCGGTGAAGATGACACCGGTCTCGATGGCGTTGTAGTGGCGTACGACCTGGAGGTACGCCGCGACCGTGAACGAGGTTCCCATCAGCAGCAGCCACTGCGTGTTCTGGGTGACCAGGCCCAGGTTGGAGGTGCGGTTGCGGAAGAGGCTGAGGGACAGCAGCGGCTGCCCGCCGGACCGTTCCCTGGCGCCCACCCAGCGGAAGAAGCAGAGCAGGACCAGGGCGCCCAGCACGAGCAGGCCGACCATCAGCCAGACGTTGTTGTCGGCGGCCAGGATGCCCATGACGACCAGGACGAGTCCGAGGGCGGACAGGATCGCCCCGCCGGTGTCGAAGGACCGGCTCGGGTCGGGCGGCAGCGGGTCCTCCAGGCGCCGTCCGAGCGTCACGATCACCGCGATGACGAGGGCCTGGAAGACGAAGGCGGCCCGCCAGCTGATCCCCTCGGTGATCAGCCCGCCGATCAGCGGGCCGGCGGCCGCGCCGATGCCGCCCAGCGCCATGACGATGCCGAACGCCCGTGCCCTGGACGTCAGGTCCGGGTGCAGGAGCGTCGTGAGGATGTACACGGGCGGGATGAGCAGGGCCGTACCCACGCCCTGGAGGACGGAGTTGCCGAGGATCAGTACGCCGAGGCCGGGAGCGGCCGCGCTGAGCAGCGACCCGACGGCGTACACGATCAGACCGGCCAGGAAGCAGCGCTTTCGGCCGTAGCGGTCGGTCAGCTTGCCGCCGGGGATCATCAGCGCCGCCATGACCAGCAGGAAGACGGTGATGGCGACCTGTACGCCCTGCACGCTCGTGTCCAGGTCCTCGCTGATGTCGTTGATCATCACGTTCATGTTGGAGCCGGCGAAGCTGCAGATGAACTGCGCGAGGGCGAGGGCGGCGAGCACCCTGTCGTGCCCCGGCGACCGAGCCGCCGCGGCCGTCTCAGCCACCGGTGCCGCCTCCGCCCGCGTCCGCGTGGGGCACCGTGAGGCCATGGGTCACGGGGTGGCCGCTGTCGCCGTGCCGGGGTCCCGTCTTGGCCTTCTCGAGTTCCTCGTCGAGTGCCATGGCCGCGGTGACCAGGGCGAGATGGGTGAACGCCTGCGGGAAGTTGCCGAGTTGCTCGCCCGAGGGGCCGATCTCCTCCGCGAACAGGCCGACGTGGTTGGCGTAGGTCAGCATCTTGTCGAAGGCGTACCGGGCCTGGTTGAGCCTGCCGCTGCGGGCGAGTGCCTCGACGTAGAAGAAGCTGCACAGGTTGAAGGTGCCCTCCGAACCGCGCAGGCCGTCGGGGGAGGCCGCCGGGTCGTACCGGTAGACCAGGCTGTCGCTGACGAGTTCCTCGTCCATGGCGTCGAGGGTGCTGAGCCAGTCGGGGTCGTGGGGCGAGACGAAGCCGACCCTCGGCATCAGCAGCAGTGAGGCGTCCAGGACGTCGGTGTCGTAGTGCTGCACGAAGGCCTGGCGCTTGTCGTGCCAGCCGCGTTCGACGATCTGACGGAAGACGGCGTCCCGTGCTCCGGTCCAGCGGGCGATGTCGGCGGGGCGGGAGAACGCGGCGGCGGCGCGGACGCCGCGGTCGAACGCCACCCAGGTCATCAGCCGGCTGTAGGTGAAGTCCTGCCGTCCGCCCCGGGTCTCCCAGATCCCCTCGTCGGGCTGGTCCCAGTGCCCGGCGAGCCAGTCCAGGACCTCACTCAGCGCATGCCAGCCGCGGATCGCGCCGACGTCCCCGCCGACGATCAGCGCGTCGGAGGCCTCGCCGTAGATGTCGAGCTGCAGCTGGTCCGCCGCCGCGTTGCCGGCCCGCACCGGTCGGGAGCCCCGGTAGCCCTCCAGGTGGTCGAGGGTCTCCTCGGTCAGATGGGGGTCGCCATCGATCCGGTACATGATCTGCAGCGGGTCGCCCGAGCTCCGGTCCCTGGTCTCGATGCGATCGCGCAGCCAGCGGCGGAACGCGTACGCCTCGTCCTCGAAGCCCAGGTCGATCAGCGCGCGCACGGACAGCGACGCGTCACGGATCCAGGTGTAGCGGTAGTCCCAGTTGCGCTCACCCCCGATCTGCTCGGGCAGTCCCATGGTGGCGGCGGCGATGGGGGCGCCGGTCGGCGCGTACGTCAGCAGCTTGAGCGTGATCGCCGAGCGGTTCACGATGTCCTGCCAGCGGCCCCGGTAGGTGCACGAACGCAGCCACGACAGCCAGAAGGCGCGGCATGTCTCCATGGCGTCCGCGACGCCCTCCAGCGTGGGCACGGGCGGAGCGGGAGACCCGCCGGGCGCGCTGGTGAGCACCACGGCGGCGGCCTGGCCGGCGAGCAGCGTGAAGCGTGCGCTGACGTCGTCGCCGTCCTCGCGGAAGGCGATGCCGGCGGTGGACTGCAGATGCAGGTCCGCGCCCGGGCCGTGGAAGACGGCGGAGTGCTCGTCGGGGAGCGAGAGGGTGTGTGTGCCGCGGCCGTAGTCGAAGCGCGGCTGGCAGCTGAGGGCGAAGGGCAGCCGGCCCCGGACGACCCGGACCACCCGCACCAGCTGATGCACGTCGGTCGGTGTGCTGGACGGGTTCGGCACCATGAAGTCGGCGACCTCGCCCACTCCGTCGGGAGCCATGAAGCGGGTGACCAGGATGGCCGTGTCGGACAGGTACAGCTGTCGTACGGTCATGGCGTTCCCGTCCGGGAACTCCGCGGCCAGGTGGCAGTGCCCGCCGCGTTCGCCGTCCAGGAGGGAGGCGAAGACACTGGGCGAGTCGAAGCGAGGCGTGCACCACCAGTCGATGGTTCCGCCGGACGACACCAGGGCGGCGGTCTGGAGGTCGCCGACCATGCCGTGTTCCGCGATGGGCGGGTACCGGTTCACGTGATCCCCCTGCCGGGTACGGGACGCCGTGGCGGCAGGGCGGTAGCCGCCACAGATCTGTGCACGACAAGTCTTCGGCCGGGCGGTGCCGGGAACATCACCCACCGCGGGTGAAAGCAGGCCGTGGTCCGGTGGGGGCGATTACCTCAAATAGATTTCACCAATATGACGAATGTGGTGGTGCGCCGGGGGTAGATGGGGTGGGGCAAGCGGCGCTTCGGACGTGAGGCGGACTGTGTATGGAGCTGCCCGGGCAGAACGAGGAGGGTCCGCAACCCCTGCTGGAGCGCCGGATCTCCGCCGCCGTCGCCTTCGAGGGCCACGAGGAGATCGCCGAAGCCCGCGACCTGGCCCGCTCTTTCCTCGTCGACCTCCAGGACATGCACGGCCTGACGGTCTCGCCCCGCGCCGTCGGCGCCGTCCAGCTCGTGGTGAGCGAGCTGGTGACCAACGCCCACAAGTACGCGCCGGGCCCGTGCCTGCTGACGCTGGAGGTCGGCGACGGGGCGGTGGAGGTGACCGTGTGGGACAGCGAACCGCAACTGCCGCTCGTCCAGGCCACGGATCCGGGCCGGGTCGGCCAGCACGGCCTGGAGATCGTGACGGCCCTGTGCCGGAGCCTCGAAATGCACCGCGAACCCGTGGGCAAGCGGATCATGGCGGCCGTGCTGCTGACCGAGAACGCGGTGGGCGACGTGGCGGGCGATCAGGTCGGCTGACCTCGCGTCACTCCTGCCCGGCCTCGCCGAGGAAGTCCGGCGGTGCCTGCAGGTCGTGGGCGCGGAAGAGGACGGCGTGCTCGACGCCCATGGCCCTGCCGCCCATCGCGGTGATCTTCGGGATGAAGTCCTCGGGCGCGGGATGGTCCGGGAGGGCGGCCAGGTACGCGGCGTGGGCCTCCAGTGAGGCGACACCGCGGCGCAGCGGCTCACCTGTGACGTCGACGCCGTGGGTCGCGCCGAAGCCGGGGAGTCCGGGCAGGAGGAGCCAGCGCACCGTGTGCGCTTCCAGGCCCTCGTCGTCGATCTGCTCCGGGAAGACCCACCGGTTGCCCGCGTCGCGCACCGCGTCGAGCGTCGCCAGCCCGGCCGCGCGGTGGTCGGCCTGGTCGAAGCCGTAGGGCGCCTCGACCTCGTACCCCCCGCCCAGCACCGCGTCGGGCTTGAACCGGCGGATCTCCCGGCAGATGTCGCGGCGCAGGCCGAGGCCGTATACGAGCACGCCGTCCGGGTGTTCGAGGACGGTCAGGTGTTTGACGCCGACGACCTCGCAGGCGGCCCGCTGTTCGGCGAGGCGCAGACGGGCCGTCTCCTCGGGAGGGTTCGGCATGCCGGCCTCCCCGCGGGTGAGCAGGAGATAGCCGACCTCGATGCCACGAGCGGTCCAGCGGGCGACGGCCGCGGAGGTGCCGTACTCCATGTCGTCGGGGTGCGCGACGACGCAGAGCACGCGCCGGAAGGACTCTTCAGGGAGGGCAGGCAATGACATATCGGCCATCTTGTCGCGTTCGGGGCTCCGTCGTCCGCCGTTTCGGGGCGTCGACGCGCTTGGTCCGGCGGACGGCTGGGGCGCGAGGGGTCCGGCCGCCCATCACCCCTCGACCCACGCCGGTGTCAGCGCAACGGCCGACCCGCCGAAGTGAGTTGGTCGGGAAGGGCTGCTCAACCTCCCCAGGTCACAGCCCTTCCCGACCGCCAGGCGCACGTCTACCCCCACCTCGCCGGGCTACACCCGCCTTCTTTGTTGGTTCAGGAGGCGAACCGTCACTCACAGCAGTCCTCCGCCCGATGTCGGTCGCCGCCTCGTGGCACCGTCCCGCCAGTGCCGGATCACGACGTCTTCCGCTTCCCCTCCGTCCGGCTGCGGCGGCGACCTCCGGGTCATAGAGTCGGCGCGGAGCGAGGAGGCCCTGCCCCCGACGCCTCCGTTCCGGCCGAAGACGTGGTGTGCGTCCGCCGCCGAACCGCAGACGACGACGGGAAGGGCAGCCGCGCATGGCACACGACGCCTCGGCACCGACTCCGCAGATGGTGCTGTCCCCTCTCACCAGCGCGTCCATCTTCCTGGTCGCCACGATCGACCCGGGCGGCGAGGCCGTCACCCGGGACGTGCTGTCCCGGGTGAGCTCCCTGCAGCGTGCCGTCGGCTTCCGCGCCGAGCCGGAGGGCAGGCTCAGCTGCGTCACCGGAATCGGCTCGGAGGCCTGGGACCGTCTCTTCTCGGGCCCCCGCCCGGCCGAGCTGCACCCCTTTCGCGAGCTGCACGGACCGGTGCACCACGCCGTGGCCACACCCGGTGATCTGCTCTTCCACCTGCGCGCCGCACGTCTGGACCTGTGCTTCGCGCTCGCCACGGAGATCATGGCCCGGCTCGGCGAGGCGGTGACCGTACGGGACGAGGTGCATGGCTTCCAGTACCTCGACAAACGCGATCTGCTGGGCTTCGTCGACGGCACGGAGAACCCCGTCGGAGCCGGAGCGGGCGCCGCCGTCCTGGTCGGGGACGAGGACCCGGCATTCGCGGGCGGGAGCTACGTCGTCGTGCAGAAATACGTGCACGACCTCGACGCGTGGAACGCCCTCCCCGTCGAGGCACAGGAGAAGATCATCGGCCGGACGAAGCTGAACGACATCGAACTGGACGACGACGTCAAGCCGGCCGACTCGCACACCGCCCTGGCCAAGGTGACCGACGCCGACGGCACGGAGCACGAGATCCTCCGCGACAACATGCCCTTCGGCACCGTCGGCCGGGGCGAGTTCGGCACCTACTTCATCGGCTACGCCCGTACGCCGAGGGTCACGGAGACGATGCTGGAGCGCATGTTCCTGGGCACCCCGGACGCGCCGCACGACCGGATCCTCGACTTCTCCACCGCCCTGACCGGGACCCTCTTCCACGTCCCCACGGCGGACTTCCTGGAGGACCTGCCCGAACCGCCCGGCAGCGAGCACTCCCGCTGAACACCTTCGAGTGAACCGCGTGATCCACGGCAACCTCAGGCGTCCCCCCGCGAGTCACATACCTCGCATTCAGCAGATCTGTATCTGACTCAGGGGGAACCATGAGCAACCAGCAGTACCCGCCGCAGCCACCCGGCTGGGGAGGTCCCCAGCAGCCCTACGGCCAGCCGCCGTTCCCGCCGCAGCCGCCGAAGAAGACCGGCGTGGGAAGGATCCTCGGGTTCGGCTGCCTCGGCATCGTCGGCCTGGTCGTGGTGATCGGCGTCGTCGCGGCGGTCCTGGGCGGCGGCTCCGGTTCGAAGAACTCCAGCGGTTCCGGCCGGGCCAAGGCCACGGATTCCGCGTCGACGGGCGGGAAGCCGGCGGGCGACACCGGCACGAGCAGTGGGCAGAAGACCGGTGACACGAGGAAGACCGGCGGCAAGGTCGTCACCTTCAAGGTGTGGGGAACCGCCCCCGCCGGCGCGCTCGGACCGCTGGACATCAGCTACGGCTCCGACTCCGACACCCGGAAGGGCACCTTCAAGAACGGCGAGTTCGAGGCCACGCTGCCGCTGCACAAGGACGCGATGTACTACACCGTGACGGCCCAGCTCCAGGGCTCCGGCGACATCAACTGTTCGGTGACGGTCGACGGCCACACGAAGAAGGGGCACGCGTCCGGCGGGTACAACATCTGCGACGCCCAGCTCAGTTCGGGTTTCCTCGGCGGCTGGAACTGACGACGCCCACTCCACCCGCTCGGTGACCGCCCCTTCCGACCACGATCAACACCTCCGGCGTCGTCCGACGGGTCTCGGGGACGGGCCTTTACGCCCACGGGAGTACGCGGGATGGCGACCTGCGGTGGATGATCCCCATCCCCGACGGGGCGATGCTGTGGAGCGGAGGTCGGGGAGAGAACGGAGGCGTACGTGGATGTCGAACCACGGCCGGTGGATACCGACACCGTAGGGAGCACACCCGTGCGGGGGCAGTCGCGGCTGAGGCGGTGGGTGCGGCGCGCGGTGATCACCTGCACCGTGCTGCTGGCCGTCGTCACCACGGCCTCGCTGGTGTTCAACGCGTTCACGGCGGGGCGGGCCGCGCCTCCCCAGGGGCTGCGGTACGTCCAGGCCGCCGATGTCCGCACCCGGTACCGCACCTGGGGCACGAGCGGCTCACCGGTCGTCCTCGTCCACGGTGCCTTCGAGCAGGCGGACACCTGGTCACGACTCGCCCCGCTGCTTGCCCGGGATCACCGCGTCTACGCGCTGGACCTGACCGGAGACGGCTACAGCCAGCGCCGTGGCCCCTACACCGTCGACCACTTCACCCGCCAGCTGCTGGGCTTCCTCGACGCCCTGAACCTGGGCGGGCCGGGTGAACGCCCCCTGCTGGTGGGCCACTCCAGCGGGGCCGCGGTCGTCACCGAGGCGGCCCTGCGCGCCCCGGGCCGGCTGGCCGGCGTGATGCTGCTCGACGGGGACGCCCTGAACACCGGCGCCGGTCCGCCGTCGGCCTTCAAGTACGTGCTGATCGACCCCTATCGCACCAGCCTGCTGCGCCTGGGGCTCGGCGTCGACTGGCTCATCCGTTCCTTCTACGATGCCCAGTGCGGGCCGGCCTGTCCGCGGCTGGACGCGGCCGGAGTGGACGAGTGGCGGCGGCCGTTGCGGGTGCCGGGGGCGGAGACCGCGCTGTGGGACATGCTCGGCCAGGGTGTGCCGGGCCTGCCCGCGGATCAGGTGGCCCGTCTCGCCGCCGTCCACATCCCCAAGTCCGTCGTCTTCGGCGCCCAGGACGACGTGTTCAGCGAGCAGACCCCGGGGCAGACCGCCCGTCGCATCGGCGCACCCCCGCCC